>CAXMNO010000274.1:0-3100 GCA_964194655.1 uncultured Acidimicrobiia bacterium | reverse complement strand
GGTGACTTCACACGGTTGAGAATGACCGTCGCAACGGCGAGACGGCCGCTCCAGGGTTCACCGCGCGCCTCGTGATAAATCGCCTCCGACAAGCATAGGATATCGGACGGGTCCGCATGGGAGAGGTGCCCGGACGGCGACTGGGCATTCACTGAGAATAAATGGAAAAAAATCGAAATCAAAGTAACGATAAGCGCAATAGCTGCCCTTTGTAACGGCTTCATCCCCTCTACCTCCAGCCAAAGCTTCTAGGTGGCTTGACTTGGCCCTTTATGAGGCATGCATCTGCGTCTATGCGATTGCTCACGCCAAATCGAATCTGGCACGATGACTGGCAACCACAAAGCCAGCACAATTTCCTGCATAAAGGAGAGCCCTACCTGGGCAGTTGTTCTACCTGGGGACATTCCTACCTGGCAAAAAAACCCGGATTCTGGCTGATTCCGGTCGGGCGAAACATATGCACGCCCGGCGCAAATACGGGAGAAACTTTATGTCCAATTTGTAACAGAAAATGAAGAGCGAGGCTCTGGTTAGTTATCCCCAGCCTGTGGATTAACTAAAAATTGAGATATTCCAAGGTGCTCGCACGCTTGTTTCAAAGAGTTTTCCACCACGCTCGTGCTAACCACAATTTAACTATAATTCGCGACAAAGGCAGAACTTCATTTTGAATAAAGAAAATCCTGCTGAAGTTTCCGGATTACTGGAAGCAAGAATAGCGTTCACCGTTGCAGATCGCTCACATAGATCATCGGTATCGATAGTGGTCGGCTGAATAAAGTACCTAACGGGAAGTCACAAAAGGAAGCTACGAAAATGTTCAATGCGCTGCGTGATCAAAAACCCGCTCCTGAAAAAGCCACTTCCGGGGAAGCGGCAAAAGGCCGCGAAGCGGATAAGCCCTCTAGGGGTTTTCCGCATAATGATGTGGCAATCGGTGCCGTGACGCGGCCAGAGAAGAGCCGCCCCTCAACAGCTGCAATTCCGGGTATTGGCGCCACGGTGGCCGATCAGGTCAATAGGGTCGGCCAGCACGCGGCGAGCCTGCACAACGACGATCAGGTGACCGAGGAAGCAATCGAACCAGCCAACCGGCGCCTTACCGTCGGTCCGGGGATCCTTTTAAAGGGCACGGTTGCTGATTGCGATACCATTTTGGTGGAAGGGCATGTTGAGGTTTCCGCAAATGCACGCAACATCGAAATCAGCGAGTGCGGGACCTTTGTCGGCACAGCCGAAATTGATCTGGCAGATATCAGCGGTCATTTCGAAGGCGAGCTTACAGCGAGCGACAAACTCATCATCCGGACTTCTGGCCGGGTGTCGGGGAAAATCCGCTACAACGCTATCGAAATCGAGCCCGGCGGCGAGATCTCCGGTGACATTCACGTCACACATGCCGAGGTCACGAAGACAGAAAGTCCCAAGGAAGACAAAAGCAGCGAAGAGAGTGCCTCAGACAGCACCCAGTCTCAGAAAAACAAAGCGATAGGCTAAACATCCGCCTTAGTTGTTAATAGCTGGCATTGAACAGCTGAAAATTCCCAATACCCTACAAATCGCTTGATAGAAGCAAGCGAAAGCGGGATTGTTTATCGTCATAGGCCTTCGAGCGTCACAAGCGAGAATGCAGGCGGAAAAATGACGACAGACACGAGCGATCCCAAATTAGCCCCCCGCTATATGGGCGTGCCGACCTTTATGCGCACACCACTGTGTAGCAGCGCAGAAGGCTTAGACATCGCCCTGGTCGGTGTGCCCTACGACGGCGGCATAACCAATCGGCCAGGCGCGCGCCACGGGCCAAGAGAAATACGAAATATGTCGACGCTCATGCGCTCGGTCCACCATGTTACGAAGGTGGATCCCTATCAACTCTGCAAAGTTGGCGACGTCGGCGATGTGTCTTTCAGCGAGCTCTTTAATCCAGAAGCCACGATGGATGAGATTACCGCCTTCTACGAGGAAGTCTGCGCTAACGGCGCCAAGCCTATTTCGGCGGGTGGCGATCACTCCATCACTTTTCCGATCTTTCGCGCCATCGCCAAAGATGAGCCGGTCGCGATGGTTCATATTGACGCGCACACCGACACCTGGGACGACTTTCAAGGCAATAAGTTCAGCCACGGCGCGCCTTTCCGCCGTGCGGTCGAGGCCGGTGTTTTAGACCCCACTAAAACAATCCAGATCGGCATTCGCGGTGCCCAAAACTCCGATGAGGGCTGGCAGTTTTCGCTGGAAAATGGAATGCGCGTTATCTGGATGGAGGATTTCACCGAGATGGGGGTGGAGGCGGTGATCTTGGAGGCAAGACGTATCGTCGGCAATCACCCGACATACATTTCCTTCGATGTCGATGGCCTTGATCCTGTCTATGCACCTGGAACCGGCACACCTGAAATCGGTGGTATTACGACCTTGGAAGCGCAAGCTCTCCTTAGAGGTTTGCGCGGCTTGAACCTGATCGGCGGCGACGTGGTCGAAGTCTCGCCCCCCTTCGATCCTACCGGCAATACCGCATTGGTCGGTGCAACCCTGATGTATGAAATCCTGTGCCTGGTCGCAGAAGCCACCGCCGATCGTCGCTAAGCTTCAGCATAGCATTTTCGTTGCCTTACCCGCCGAGCTATAAATTCAATATTAACAATATATTAACCATAACTCCTCAGCTTGTGCCTACACTTGGAGATTGGGGCACATGCGGAACAACCCGCCGCCGATTTGGCTAGATCTTGGCATAGTGGTTTGTACGTCGATGGCTTTGCTTGCCATAATCGCCCCTCTTTTGATCGTCATCCTCATCTGAAATCGAATGACTTTTGCTAATAGAGCACTTTCAGCAAAAGTGTGTGCGGTTTTGCGCCCGGAAAGTGCGTAATTTTAAGAGTCTAGAGCACTTTCAGCAAAAGTGTGCGCGGTTTTGCTCCCTCTCCGCTGTAACTCTGCCCCGCCCCTATTAATCGCCAATCAGCAAGAACGCCCTTCGGGTTCGTTCACCTTGGGCGTTGTCCGCCTAAACATAGAAATTATTCTATAGAAGAATATAATAATTGTTATTACAACCTAGAGAGTCTATTATTCCTTTAAATACAGCGGG
>CAXMNO010000273.1:0-2510 GCA_964194655.1 uncultured Acidimicrobiia bacterium | reverse complement strand
TTGGATTGGGTTTGATAGCTTTGTCGCCGTAACTAATTCGGAGGGCTTTTGTGCCGGCGCCTGTCATTCGATGCGCGAATTTATCAGGCCAGAATGGGCTAAAAGCATACACTACGAAAACAGAACGGGCGTACGCGCGACTTGTGCGGACTGTCACGTCCCCAATGATTGGGGTCCCAAGATGGTGGCGAAGGTTTTCGCCGTGAAAGACCTTTACCATGAGATTATAGGGACCATATCGACACGTGAGGATTTCGAGGAACGGCGCCTTTTGATGGCCAAGCGGGTTTGGGCCAAGATGCGAGAGACCGATTCACGCGAATGCCGCTCTTGCCACAACGTGGCACACATGGCCTTCGATAAGCAGCTTTCCTTCCAGCATAATCCGATCGAGGAGATGGGGCGCACCTGCATCGACTGCCACAAAGGTATCGCGCATAATCTGCCAAAGGGTGACGAGCTGACATTATATATTGAGCGAGAAAGCCAGCCCCATTAACTGAAAGAAGGTGGAGCGCTTGAAGACCTCGGCAAATCACGCACAAGAAACTCGCGAGCCAGCATTTGGTGCTGTCAGCCTGGCAGTAGCGACCTTCTTGGCTGTGGCCCTTGTGGCGCTCTATGGTGCTTTTAGCGAGGGGTTTATCGCCGATCTTTTCTCTGGCGCGGATGTCGAGATAAACGAGGGCCAGCAGGGGCAACCTCCTGAAGCGGCAACAGACCAGGCGCCCAGTCTCAATCAATCAGCGCAAAAGCTATCAAGCCGCCTAGCAGCCGACCCTAATGACCTGGAAGGCTGGGTTCTTCTCGCCAACAGCTACATGGTCATGGGGCAGTATGACCTGGCCCTGAAAAGCTTTGGAGAGGCAAAGCGCCTTGCCCCGAATAACTCCGATATTCGGGTTTCTTTTGGCGAAACGCTGGTACTTGCGAACGCTGGCCAGGTGCCACCACAGGCTATTTTGGAGTTTAATGCCGCGCTTAAAGTTGCCCCGGCACACCCTGTTGCGCGGTACTATCTAGCCCTTGCAGCATATCAAAAAGGAGAAAGGTCGACGGCAATCGACCTCTGGCGTGGGCTTTTGGAGGAGGCGCCAAAATCAGCCCCCTGGCGTGACGCCGTTAGAATGCGATTGGTCGAAGCCGGTGTTCAGCTTGAAAGCGAGAGAGGGTCCAGCAGCCGTGAGCCATCTCAAGCACTTATCGAAGCAGCACCCGAGATCGCTAACGCCCCTCCCGCAGAGCAAGCGGCCATGATCCAATCCATGGTCGAAGGGCTTGCCGCGCGCTTGGAAGACGATCCCAGCGATCTTCAGGGGTGGCGGATGCTCGCACGCTCGTACAGCACGCTCGGCCAACCAGAAGAAGTCCTCAATCGGCTGAGAGCTGCTATTGTGAACCAAGGGAAAGGTACGCAACTTCGTAGCGACCTCGAGAGGCTTGCGGTCGAAATCTATGGTGAAGGTGCGATAGATTGAAATCGGCTTAACGATCCCCGAATCATGGTGTGAGTCACTTTCGTCGATTTGCGGTTCATCTCCTTATGTCTTAATATTAGATAATTCTAATAATATTCTTTCATGAAAAATATCCATCGGTGCTTTGTTTCCCAAAGGGGAGGAAGCGATGACCTGGAGTTTATCTGGAAAAGGACTGGAAATTTGTAGCTGCAAGACATTTTGCCCATGCTGGTTAACGGCCGATGTCGAGCCTGATGAAGGCTGGTGCTCGGCTATCCTTGCTTTTGATGGCGTAGACGGGCAATCGGGCGGCGTCGATCTTTCTGGGGCTAGAGTTGCAATGCTCGCCGATTGGCCGGGCAATTTTCATAAAGGCGGTGGCACGGCCAGGCTCTATTTCGATAATGCGACAAGCGCGGGTCAACAAGCGGAAATTCAGGCAATATTCAAAGGCGAAAAGGACGGGCCCGTACCCGCACTTTGGAATGCGGTGATTGACGAATGGCTGCCGCCGATTACGACGAGCATCGATATTGATTGGTCTGAGCGGAAGGTTTCGATTCCAAATGTTGGCGCAGCGACGATGGTGCACTTCACCGACGAGACCGGGAGCCCGGCCCACATCTACAATAGCGTTTCGCAAACCGCGATAGGGGTCGACAGAATGGACCTAATGGCTGTCGACGGATCGCAGTGGCACGCCCAGGATTTGCGCAGTTGGAAGACTGCTGATGCCGTAAATTACGATTTTGCTTGGGCTGGCTAAATCTCTTTTTTGCGCGACTCTTTTTCGTAAGGCGGGTCGAACCTGCCGGGTGGCTCTCAGCCGTATCAAATCGGGCCGTGACCGAGACGAAAATAGGAATGTTTCCGATCGGGTCGATAACCACCTAGAGGATCACAAACTGTTCGAAAATTTCTTGCGTTACGCCAATCTCCTAGCTGATGAGACCTAAGCCACGCTATGGATGAAGGACGTATTTTTTTCGAGATTAGACGCTAATTCTGAAGCTTAGCAAGGAGTTGCACGCGTAAAACTGCCGGAGTCTG
>CAXMNO010000272.1:0-11844 GCA_964194655.1 uncultured Acidimicrobiia bacterium | reverse complement strand
AAAGCCGAAAACTCCTCTTTCAGCCAATCAAGAAAAAGGCTTACTTTTCTGGAGCTCTTGGTGAAGGGAGACTTCAAAACATAATATGTTAGGCCTGGTAGGGAGCAATTTGTGCCATATGGTAAAAGCCAGTTTTGCTCTAGTGCCTCTTGAGCTAACACTGAACTTAATAATGCTAAGCCTTGTCCTGCCAAGGTGGCTTGAATGACATGAAGCTCCTGGTCAAAACACCTTAATTCATTCACTTCAATGCCGGGCTGAAATTGCTTTAGCCATTGTTTCCAAGTTATCGAAGGCAAGCTTTTGTTTTGCCACCGGGTTTCAATGAGTGTTGCGCTATCCAAATTTTGGTGTGTTTTGATGTAACTCTCAACGCCATAAACATTAAAGCTCTCAGTCACCAGTCTTTGGGCGTCGTCATTTTCGCTATCGAACAGTCCGTAACGAATAGCCAAATCAATTCGGCGATCTTTCTCTATGAGATCAAGATTCTCGCCTGTTTTAATTTCAATATTTATTTCAGGGTGTTTTTGCTGAAACCGTGAGAGCTTCGGCACGAGCCAAAGAGCCGCAAAAGAAGCTGTCGTACTCACATGAAGAGTGGTTTTTCGAGCAGAAATATCGTCAATGACAGACGAAATCGCCTGCAAAGACCAGAACGCGACTTGAGCTAAACGTTCTCCTTCCGCCGTTAAGGTAACGGACCGTATTCGACGCTCGAAAAGAAGAGTTCCTAACCTTTCTTCTAATCCCCGTACCTGATGAGAGACAGCTGTAGGCGTAACATTTAGTTCTTTCGCGGCGGCTTTGAAGCTTCCTAGTCGTGCGGCAGATTCAAAGACTTTGATACTATTGAGTTGGGGTAAGTAAGAGAACATTTCTTTCTCCATAGATGAAATTTTATCATCTATGGGTGAAATATGCTCTTTTGTAAATACGACTCGAAAATTCCATATACCTCATGAACAGAAAAACCTTTACCTGTTATGTGAGGACTTTATGACTACTATACTTAATCTTGATGCCAGTGTTCGTAAGGAGAGATCTTTAACAAAAGCACTCAGCAAAGAATTTGTTTCTCAATGGCGAGAAAAATTCCCAGAAGATAAATTCATCTATCGTGACATCGGCCTTAATCCTCCTGCCTTTATTTCCGAGGATTGGATTGCCGCCGTTTCCACTCCGAGAGAGGAGAGAACAGATGAGCAAAAATTAAAAGTAGCGCCCTCGGATGAGTTGATTAGCGAAGTCGCCAAAGCTGATATTTTAGTTGTTTCCACTCCCATGTATAATTACGGCATGCCAGCTCCACTAAAGGCTTGGTTTGATCAAGTGATCCGCATTGACGAAACGTTCACTTTCGATCTTGATCGTGGCGACTTTCCTCTAGAGCCAGTTTACTCAGGAAAAACCATGGTTCTTCTCTGTTCTTTTGGCGAATTCGGTTTCGGTGAAAACGGAATTAGGGCAACAATGAACCACCTTAGCCCTCATATTCGTACAGCAAGCCGATATTTAGGTGTCTCCGACCATCACGAAATTAACATTGAATATCAGGAGTTTGGCGGCAACACCCACGAGCGGTCCATTAAAGACGCTTATGCGGTCTTGCCGAAGATAATTGAAGAAATATCTCGAAAGCACAATTGATTCGCCACTAAGCGACTCGCTTTGGCGTGTTATTTACTATCACCTGCTTCATTCGAAGCTGGCGTATCTTCTTTGGATTCGCCCGCGCCGGTTTCTTCACTCGAATCGATTTTCGGATTGACGCCCAGCATTGTCAGATTGGCTTGTGCGGCATCTGCCGCTGGACTTCTAGGGGCCAGTGTCGTCACCCGGACCCAATCATCACGCGCGGCTTCTTCTTGACCGATTAAGCGAAAGATGTTGCCTCTTTCCAAGAGGGCTTCCGCACTGTCAGGGCGAAGCGTTAAGGCAGCCTCGATATCTTCGAACGCTAAGTCGTAAGTTTCCAAATACCGATAGGCACTCGCGCGGTAAATCAGAACATCTGCGCGCGTCGGATCGAGTGTGTTCGCCTCATTTAGATCATCCACGGCACTCCAGTATTGCCCGTCCGCCGCAAGCGTTAAGCCACGGTCGATCCGAAGCTCAAGATCTTCTGGTGCAAGCGCGATTGCCTTGGTTTGGATCGTTACGGCCTTTTCCAGCTCACCTGCGATGTACCAAGCTTGCCCTGCTTGGGCGAGGACATCGGCACGCAAGTGAAGCATTTCCGGGCGAAGATTATCAGCGAGAATTTCAAGCTTTTCAGCCGCTTCCTCGTAGCGGTTCAAGCTTACCAAAGCGAGCGCGGCGCAGTGTTCGGCAGCATCGCCCCCTGCTGCCTCGGACCAAACTCGTGCGGATTCCAATGCTTGTTCCGGATCGGAGCCCGTTAGCTCAAGACAAGCGCCATATTCGAGGGCATGATCAACGCCCAGTCCTTGTGCGCCTGCGCCATCGACCCCCAAAGCCGCCCAGCTGAAAAGGGCCAGCGAGAAGCCTGCCCCAGCCAGGAAAGAGCGCTTCTTCTCTTGAAAGTCTATGGAAATGCATCGGGACATTATCTTGGGGGTCCCTTTTCGTCTTTTTGAAGTCTGTCTTTTCATTTTACCGCGATGTGGGAAACGGGTATCCCAAGATTAGATAGAAAGAAAGCGATAGATTGCAGATCTGTTATCCGGACATTCGCCATTCGTCAAATTGGAGATCATTATTTCAATGAGCAAGACCTTATTCTGCTTTGGCTTAGGCTATTCGGCCAAGGTCTTGGCTGGACGCGCGCTGGCAAGCGGTTGGCGCGTCAGGGGGACTGTCCGCGAAGATGAAAAGGCTGAAGCGCTTAAGGCCGAGGGGTTCGATGTTTCAGTACTTTCACCCGATGGCCCGCTTGAAAATATTGTCCCCCTCCTCCAAGGGACGACGCACGTTCTCTCCAGCGCGCCGCCAGGAGAAAACGGTGACCCTATTCTCGCCGCCGCGCGCGAGGCTTTGGTGAGCTGCGATTTTTTGGAGTGGATTGGCTACCTTTCGACAACTGGTGTTTATGGCACCCGCGATGGCGGCCTTGTAGATGAAGAATCGGAGCTTCGCCCCACAAGTCCGCGAAGCCTGCGCAGAATGGCAGCCGAGGTCGAATGGCTTTCTCTTTATGAGCGTTATGGCCTTCCGGTTCACATTTTCCGTCTAGCGGGGATTTATGGACCTGGGCGCAATCCCCTAAAAAGCCTGCGAGGCGGAAAAGCGCAGAGGATCATGCGTCCTGGCCAGGTTTTCAGCCGCATCCATGTAGAGGATATCGCACGGGTTTTGGAAGCCTCTTTCGCAAAACCATCACCGGGGCGAATTTACAATGTCTGTGACAACGCCCCCGAAGAGCCGGCAAAGGTCATCGAATACGCCGCTACCCTTCTTGGGCAAACCCCGCCGGAGTCCATCCCCTTCGAGGAAGCTGAGCTATCGCCTATGGCAAAAACCTTCTGGCTCGACAACAAGCGGGTATCCAACCAACGGCTTCTGGACGAGCTAGACGTCGAGCTCAAGTACCCAGATTACCAATCGGGACTAAAGACTTTGTTCGAGTCGGGTGAGTAAAGCGGCGATCAAAGCGCCGTGAGCTTAGCTTTCTATTCCCGAGAGCTGATCAAGAATACATGATAAACGTGCAAGATCCCGTTCGCTGGAGAGGCGATGGTCACCGTCCTTAATGAGGATGGCTTCAGCATCCTCCGACTCCAATTTCTCCAAAATCCTGGGCGCGGTTTCCCAAGGTACATCGGTATCCGCCGTGCCTTGCAGCAGTCGTACTGGGCAAGCAATGGGGATCGGCGAATCCAAAAGGCAATTCTCTCGACCATCCTCGATGAGCTCGCGCGTGATGATATAAGGCTCATCACCGTAATCCGACGGCATTGAATGGCGCCCTTCTTTCGTAATCGTGTCCCTGATTTCAGGTGAGAAGTTCGCCCACATGGCCTTTGTAAAATCCGGCGCGGCCGCGATTCCAACCAGAGCATCCACGCGCCCGGGCCGGGCCAAAGCAAGCAGGAGTGCGATCCAGCCCCCCATGGACGAGCCAATAAGGATCTGCGGTCCCTCGCTTAGCGAATCGAACGCGGCGAGCGCATCGGATGCCCAAAGACTAATTGTCCCTTCCTCAAAACGGCCGGAAGAAGCACCGTGCCCCTGGTAGTCGAAGCGCAAAAAACCCTGCCCACGACTTTTTGCATGAGCTTCTAGTGCCATTGCCTTGGTCCCGGTCATATCGGACATAAAACCGCCGAGGAAGATCAGGCCAGGCAACTCCGATCCCGATGCTTTATGTCGATGATAAGCGATTTTCGCGCCTTTTCCCGTTTCGAGGTAGCTGAGCACTGGTCCAATTTCTGATTGAGACGGCATAGCGTTGCAAATCCATCGATTTCGTCTAAGACAGATGATAGAAGCGAATCGAAATTTACGCTTCCTTTGGTGTGAAGCAAGCGTGATGCGATGCCCTAGGGTGATAACTATGGACGCAATGCAGCATATGGGAGAAGGCGATATATCGTCGACGCAGGGACCAAAAGCGGTCCTGCAGGTGCTGCGCCGCTTTGAGACTACACCTGGCTTCTACGATGCCCTAGCCCTGGTGGAGGCCCAGCGCAAAGCCGGTGGCCGGGCGCTGATCGCCGGTGAAGGCGGCTCTTTAGCCTATGAGTTCGAACGCCGGGGCGCTGAAATTGTCGAGCTGCCGGCTGAAAGCAACGTCTTTTGGCGGCGCAACAAAAATATAAAACGCGTTTCCCAAATGATTACCGATTTGGGAATCGATCTTGTTCATGTCCATAAAACGGCACCTGCATGGTCCGCCGCACCCGCAGCGAGCCAGGCAGGGGTCCCCTTGGTGACCACCGTTCATCATGCCTTTGACAGCAGCGCCGCACTTCAAAAAAGCTATGCCGCGATTATGGCAGCCAGCACGCGCATAATTGCGCCAGCCGAAGCTATTGCCGATGAACTTGCAAATGCCGCAACCGTCATGGGGGAAGGGGACTCCGCGAAACAGAAAATCAGGCTGATACGCGGCGGCGTTGATTTGGATGTTTTCGATTCTGGCAAAGTGACCGCCGCCCGCTTGACGTCAGTGTCTCATTCCTGGCGCCTGCCCGACGATAAGCCGTTGATTTTGCTCCCTGGGAACCCCGACGGGCATGAATTGCTGTTGGCCGCGTTAAATGAGATTAGTGATTTGGATTTCGTTTGCGTATTCGTAACGCGCTATCTGGACGTTGTGACTACGGGCCGCGAGCAGTTGAATGCCGCGATAAGAGAAGCTGGACTCGCTGACCGTGCGTTCGTTGCAGAGCCTTGCCGCGATATAGCTGCTGCTTTGAATCTTTGCAGTGTCGTGGTTTTGCCTTCCGCGAAGCCTAAGGGATTTCGGCGCCGGGTCGCGGAGGCACAGGCACTCGGCCGGCCAGTGGTCGCGCTTCGTACCGATGGAACTGCGGAACAGATAGAAGACGGTGTAACAGGCTTCTTGGTCGAAAAGAACGTAGCGAGCGCATTTGCGGAAAAACTAAAGCACTGTCTAACGCTTTCCGATGAGGCGCGGGATAAAATTCAAGCGGCTGCCTGCGAAACCGTTCGTGCGAACTCCGATCTACGCCGCATGACGACGGAGACGATGAACCTTTATTCAGAAGTCCTAAATCAAACGGCTATTGCCCGATAAGCCATTGCTCACCTTGACAGCCCTTCAATTCATTCTAAAGTCTCGCCGCTCCAAGGGTGGCCACTGCCCGACCTTGGGGTCAATTTGTATGAACCGGAAATAAGAGAAGAAGTATGGTTGCGATCACTCTGCCGGACGGGTCCGAGCGCCGCTACAATGGATCCGCAACGGGCCTTGAGCTCGCCGCAGATATAGGCCCTGGCCTCGCCAAGGCAGCACTCGCCATCAAGGTCAATGGCGAGCTGTGGGACCTTACGCGCAAAATTACCGAGGATGTCGGCGTCGAGATCGTAACCCGCGGTCACGCGGACGCTTTAAAGCTTTTACGCCATGACTGCGCCCACGTTCTAGCGCAGGCAGCGCAGGAGATCTATTCGGACACGCAGATCACTTTCGGCCCTGCGATCGAACACGGCTTCTACTATGACTTCGCGCGCAGTGAGCCCTTTACGCCTGACGACCTCGCCAAAATCGAAGAGCGGATGCACGAGATCGTCGACCGGGACGAGCCAATCTCCCGCGCTGTTTGGGACCGGCATGAGGCAATCGCCTATTTCAACGCCATTGGCGAGAAATTCAAGGCCGAGCACATCGGGACCCTTCCAGAAGACGCGGAAATCACGATCTATAAACAAGGCGACTGGCTGGACCTTTGCCTGGGTCCGCACTTGGCATCGACCAAGAAGCTTGGCCATGCCTTTAAGTTGATGCGGGTTTCAGGCGCCTATTGGCGCGGTGATGCCAATAATGAGCAGCTCCAACGCGTTTACGGCACCTGCTGGGAAGACGAAAAGCAGCTTAAAGCCCACTTAACGATGCTCGAAGAAGCAGCCAAGCGCGACCACCGCCGTCTCGGCCGGGAAATGGGGCTCTTCCACCAGCAAGAAGAGGCAACCGGTTCAGTCTTCTGGCATCCAAAGGGTTGGACCCTTTACCGCGTTATCGAACGCTATGTGCGCCAAAGGCTGGATCGTGCGGGCTACCAGGAAGTTAAAACGCCACAGCTCATCGATCGGGCCCTTTGGGAAGCTTCTGGTCATTGGGAAAAGTTCCAAGAGCATATGTTCATCGCCGAATCGGAAGGCCGGACCTTGGCGGTGAAGCCGATGAACTGCCCGGCACATGTACAGATCTTCAAGCAGGGCATTAAGAGCTATCGCGACTTGCCCTTGCGTATGGCTGAATTTGGCTCTTGCCACCGCAATGAGCCTTCAGGCGCGCTGCACGGTTTGATGCGCGTTCGCGCCTTTACCCAAGATGACGCGCACATTTTCTGCGAACCCCATCAGATCAACAGCGAAACGGTGCTCTTTTGCGATCTCCTGCAATCCGTCTATCGCGATTTGGGCTTCAGCGAAGTGCAGGTTAAATTCTCTGATCGCCCGGAGGTACGCACCGGAAGCGATGAGGTCTGGGATGCCGCGGAAACGGCATTACAAGAAGCCGTCGAGGCTGCCGGGATAGAGGTCACTCAAAATCCTGGCGAGGGGGCCTTCTATGGCCCGAAGCTGGAATTTGTCCTAAAGGACGCGATTGGTCGCGACTGGCAGTGCGGGACACTGCAAGTCGATTTTGTCATGCCCGAGCGTCTGGGTGCATCTTATGTTGGCGAGGATGGTGAAAAACACCGCCCCGTCATATTGCATCGCGCGATTCTTGGATCTTTCGAGCGCTTCCTAGCGATATTGATCGAACAGTACGCCGGGCGGTTCCCGTTGTGGATGGCGCCAACACAGGTCGTGGTCGCAACGATCACGTCTGATGCGGACGATTATGCGCGTGAGGTCGAAAAAACCTTGCTGGAAGCCGGAATTCGCACCGAAATCGATTTACGCAACGAGAAGATCAATTATAAAGTCCGTGAGCACTCTCTGGCAAAGACACCGGTTATCGCCGTGGTCGGTCGCCGGGAAGCGGAGGAGAAAACACTTGCCTTGCGGCGCCTAGGCACTAAGGAACAGGAGTTTCTTGCACTTGGCGACGCGATTGCTAGGATTAAGGAAGAAGCCACGCCTCCTTCGGGAGAGTAGGCTGCTTAAGAGAAAGTCGAGGGGTTGGTCCACGGCACAGAGTTCGTGGATAAATCCGGTTGAGGCATTGAGGAGGACGACATAGCCCGACCACCTATGAATCAGGCGCCGTCTCGTGAGGGACCGCGCGTGAATGAACAAATTAGTGTTGCCAATGTGCGATTGATTGCAGCAGACGGCGACAATGTGGGCGTTGTAACAATCGACGACGCTATGAATAGGGCCGCGGACGCAGGTTTGGACCTGGTCGAAATTTCACCTAACAACGACCCGCCCGTTTGCAAAATCCTCGACTATGGTCGCTATAAATACGAGGCTCAAAAGAAGAAGAACGAAGCCCGCAAGCGCCAGAAGATTATCGAAGTTAAAGAAATTAAGATGCGCCCCAACATCGATAGTCACGACTACGATGTGAAGATGCGTTCCATCGATAAATTTCTGGAAGGCGGCGATAAGGTCAAGGTCACCATGCGGTTCCGCGGACGGGAAATGGCGCACCAAAACCTTGGGCTCGCTGTTCTAAAGCGCGTGCAAGACGCCTTCGTCGAAAAGGCAAAGGTGGAACAGTTTCCAAAAATGGAAGGCCGCCAGATGATCATGGTTATGGCGCCGCGTTGATAGTGAATAGCGTGCTTTTTTTGTTGTCTTGAGAAATTACATCCGGCACTAAGCGTGAGCGCGTTTAGTGCCGGATTTATTTTTCGGCCAGCACCTGACCGCCGAACGGTCTTTTACTCAACCCCTTCTAGCTCCAGCAAAGCTTTCTTGCGATTAATGCCCCAGCGATAACCTGCGAGCTTACCATCGCTTCGAAGTGCGCGGTGGCACGGGATGAGTAGAGAGACAGGGTTGGTGGCACAAGCCCGCCCAACGGCGCGCTGCGCCTTCGGCAAGCCGAGCTTGGCAGCAATCTCGCTATAAGTGCGCGTTTCACCACAAGGAATCGCCAAGAGTTCCTGCCAAACCCGGCGTTGGAAGGCGGTTGCCCGCACGTCCAAGGGAAGCTCGGCATGAGGCGCGCGACCTTGAAGGTAGGCAGTCAAACTCGCAACGGCTGGTGTCAGGTTCTCATCGTCACGAGCGATTTCATCGGCTGCCGGGAATTCCGACTTCAGCTCGTCGACCAGAGCACCATCATCGTCACCAAGCGCAACGAAACACACACCGCGTCCCGTCGTCGCCACAAGCAATGGGCCAAGTGTCGAAGGAACAATGGTGTAGCGGATACGCGCGCCCTTCCCGCCCTTGGCATATGAGGCTGGTGTCATGCCTAAAAACCCTTCCGCACGCTCATAAACCCGGCTCGAAGAGCCGTAACCGGCCCCATAAGTGGCAAGTGCAACGGAATTGCCACTTTTCAATTCTTGCCGAAATTGCTCGCCACGCCGCTGGTCGGCGTAGTCTTTTGGACTGACACCCAGAACTTTTTTAAAGCAGCGCTGTAAATGCCACGGGCTAACGGAAAAGGCCGCGGCCAGATCCTGTAGAGTGAAAGTTTCCCCTGGCTTACTATCGATATAGTCTGCAACGTCACGGGCGAGCTTAACCTGCCCCCCACTGGCTGGCTTTTCTTTCGCCAATGAAATTTTCTCTTCCGCCATGGATGCAGCCGTCGCTCTTCCAATGGGTAGTTTGGTCATCGCAGTCATCGTCTTTATCCCAGTGCCAAGGTGTCATGGCAGACAGGAATAAAGGTAACGCGGGCCGGCTTCTATCCGATCCTTGTGCGCGATCACTTATGTTTCATAGGCATTTGGGCCTTATGGAATGGAGTTGCGCAGCCGATCGGATTGCGGATTGGAAAAACGGCGATCAAGAACAATGGATTCCGGCGTCGCCCCATCGCCATAATAGCCTTCGTTCCAGGCCTCCCTCGTGATGAGCTTTGCCCCCTCAAGCGAGCCGCCGCCAAAGAGGCCGACACTCTTTGAAAAGGCGTAGATGTCAGCATCAAAAGCGGTTGAGGAAGATGCCTCCACGCCTGCGCCTTTGTGCAGCACTGCAACGGAAAGATCACCGCCAAACTTGAACTCATCCTCAAGCATCGCCTTAACAGCGGCGTCGCTCATTAGGGTGAAGATAACCTCGGAAACCTGGCCACCGATCTGCAGCCCAATCGAACCGGCCACGAGAGTATAGAAAGCGGGGTTGGACCAGGTTCCATCACTGCCACGGACCATCAAAACGCCGTTTCCGCCCTCAGCCCCCAAAATAAAGCCGCCCTTGATAAGCGAAGGGATAATCAAGACGCCCTTGGCACGTTTGATATAATCCTCAATCGGCAGATCGTCAGGATCGGCAAGCAGCCCCTCCGCAGTAAAGGCGGATTTGGTGACCACCTCTTCTTGATCGCTCGCAGCCAAGAGGTCGCTGGGTTGGGCAAGGACAAGCCCAAAGGCGAAAAGAAAAAATACGGCGAACCGTTTTGAGAAAGTAATCGGGAGGACTTGCATGCTTTCATCTCCATTCATCATACCGCGCACGCGATTTGCGTCCCAGTTCAAACGGTGATGCGAATCGAATGCGATGCGGCGCTAAGCTCCATCAAGAATACGGTAAAAGAAAGGCACCTTGAAGTACTCAATTAACAAAATCCGCCCCAAGCGGATACCGGACAACTTAGGGCCGGTGATTGACCAAACCGACACGCCAAGATTCCCGCGTATGGGGTGCGTGCGACCCCTCTGCGCCCACGATGTGATCGATGCGCGTTAGAGAGCAATTATCGATCGAGAAAGAAAGCGCGCGTTCAGGTGCAATTCCAAGGGCCTGGGTCAAGGCCGCGCGGATCGTCCCCCCATGGGTCACGGCAATCAAGTCATGGCCTTTATGCTGCTCGGTCAAGGCGGCAACACGTTCGGCCACACGAAGGCTCAGATCTTCGAAAGATTCACCACCGGGTGGACGCTCATGCGCGGGAGCCAGCCAAAAGCGATGCCAGGCCCCGTCGCGCGCTTCCTCCAATTCCTCGAAATGGAGGCCCTGCCAATCGCCAAAGGACTGTTCGCCTAGATTCTCCTCGGCCATCCGGTCAAGTGGTGCTAGCTCCGGCCGCTCTAGCAAAACTGCATCGGCGGTTTGATGGGTTCGCTGCAGGTGGCTTGTGACCCATATGGCAGAGGGCGGCAGAAGCTTGGCTAATTTTGCGAAAGTTTCGCGATCCGAAACATCACAGGGTAAATCGTCCGATCCGTAAAGGCGGCCATTGTTAGCTCTAACGGGGGCGTGGCGGATCCACCACCATCGGGTCTCGCTCATAAAAAACCACCTGCGGCGAAAGTCAAAAGAAGCACAATCTCAAGGCACTGCTGCAAGGCCCCGAGGACGTCACCGGTATAACCGCCAAGCTTCATCTGAGCAACGGCGAAGATCAGAACGGCGGTTAGAAATGCGACTAGAAGTCCAGCAAAAGCCATGCCCATTCCAACACTTGCAAAAGCAACCAAACCGCCAAGCAACAGCGCGAGCGCCACCGCGCCAAGTGTTGGTTTTGAAAGTGATGCAGCAAGACCGTCCGGGCGCGCAGGCGCTAACAAAAGCATCGTAATCGGAAAGAACGCACGCGATAGCGCAGCACTCGCTATCAAGGCTAAAGCTGCATGCATCGGCTCGGCAATGGATGCAAGCGCACTCGCGCGCAAAAGAAACGTCATGGCGATAGCTGCAGCGCCAAAGGTGCCAAGGCGGCTATCGCGCATAATTTCCAGCCGCCTCAATCGCGAGGCTTCAGCCCCCAAACCATCGGCAAAATCAGCCAACCCATCCTCGTGCAAACCACCGGTGAACCAGAATGCAGCCAGCAATGCGAGCAATGATACAGCCAAGCTCGGCAAACCAAGCGCGCTCGCGCCAAAAAAAACGATGCTCGCAAGGCATGCCACCAAAATCCCGGCTATTGGGGCTAGCGCGAGCGAACGCGAGAAATCTCCAGAACCCTCTTTTGCATGGCTTATCGGCAAGCGCGTTGAGAAGGCCAAAACCAGCCTTAAATCATCCAAATGCGATTGAATTTTTGATCCGGCTGCCATGACGTAACATTTTGCTGTTAAAGCGTCTTCCCGCTATAAAGCCTCGCCTTCATGTTTGGCAAGA
>CAXMNO010000271.1:0-5880 GCA_964194655.1 uncultured Acidimicrobiia bacterium | reverse complement strand
CATGGGCCTGCCGAGCAAATGCCTGATGCCATCGCCGCTGCTGGTTGTCTCCCACTGGCCGAGAGAGACATTACTTTCGGACGACGGCGCCATGCCTGGCTTTCCGCGGGAATTTTCGCATGTGCCGTCGCCGCCACTGCTTTCGGCATCCTTCCCATTACGATTGCCTTTGGCCTTGCCATCGTCTTCATGGTCTTAACCAGCGTTCTGCCGACCCGGGAAATATACGAAGGCATCGAATGGCCGGTGGTCGTCTTGCTGGGCGCCCTTATCCCCCTTGGCAGCGCGATGGAGGCAACGGGTGCAACGCTATTAATTGCCGAAGGCGTCCTCTCGCTTTCCGGCGAACTTCCAGCTTGGGGACTGCTCTTACTGGTTATGGTCGTCACCATGACGCTTTCCGATCTTCTGAATAATGCCGCCACCGCCGTTGTGATGGCGCCCATTGGGGTGCGAATCGCAGAAGGCTTGAACGTCAACACCGATCCCTTCTTGATGGCCGTCGCGGTTGCTGCGTCCTGTGCGTTTTTGACCCCTATTGGTCATCAAAATAATGCGCTTATCATGGGGCCTGGCCGCTTTCGATTTGGGGATTACTGGCCGATGGGCCTACCTTTGGAGGCGGTGGTGATTGTGGTAGCCCTTCCAACAATTCTGTGGGTCTGGCCCCTTTGATTCTTTGAGGAATATTGTCGATGGCAAATCAAGCTGAAAAGGCCGCAGTTTTCCGCGAACTGCATCACCGCCCTAGCGCCTTCGTCATTCCGAATCCCTGGGACATCGGAACCGCGCGGATTTTAGAGGCGTTAGGGTTTGAGGCACTCGCGACCACCAGCGCGGGTTTCGCCTTTACGCTAGGGCGCAACGACGGCGCAGCCTTGGTGTCACGCGAAGAAACGCTCGCACATTCAAAAGACTTGGTCGAAGCAACCACGCTGCCGGTCTCAGCCGACCTTGAGAACGGCTTCGGCCATGGCCCCAAGGATGTCGCAAAAACGATCACGCTTGCAGCAGAAGTAGGGCTCGTCGGTGGCTCGATCGAGGACGCAACGGGCGACCCTGATAATCCGATTTATGACCTGGGGCTTGCGCGCGAGAGGATTGCGGCAGCCCTCGAGGCTACACGGGCGCTACCTTTCCCCTTTATCCTAACGGCACGGGCGGAAAACTTCCTTTTCGGTCGACACGATCTGGATGACACCATCAAGCGACTGCAAGCCTTTGAGGAAGCCGGTGCCGATGTGCTCTATGCGCCAGGTCTGCGCGATCTTGAGAGCATCGGCACCTTGTGTCGTGCCGTATCAAAGCCCGTGAACGTGGTGATGGGCTTGGGGGCAGGTGTGAATTTTAGCGTAAAGCAGCTCTCTGATGCCGGTGTGAAGCGAATATCTTTAGGCTCATCATTGGCGCGTGCAGCACTCGGGGCCTTTCTGCGTGCGGCAAATGAAATCAAGGAAGATGGCAGCTTCACCTTCGCCGATGAGGCCGTCGGCTTTCGTGATCTCGCGCCTTTTTTCGAGGCATCCGAGAACTAGTTACACGAGTGTCAGCGCGAAGGCCGCCAGGCTGCTACGGGTTTGCGTTTCTTTACCCGCTCGCGATGGAGAATGTAGAGCCCGGAAATCGCGATCACCGCGCCACCGGCCAAAGTCCAGAAGTCCGGTAATTCGGCGAACATGAAAAACCCGATGATCGTTGCCCATAGGAGGGAGAGATAGCCAAACGGTGCCACAACAGCTGCATTCGCAGCCGTAAAGGCCTTAATAAAGCTAAAGTGGGAAAGACAGCCAATAAGGCCAATCGCTGCAAACCCCAGCCAGCCGTAAAGATCTGGTGTTTCCCAATAAAAGAACAGTGAAAAGCTGGAAGCGATCATGCCGACAATCGCCGTATAGCAAAGCGTTGTCATGGAGTGATCGCTTTTGGCTGCAATACGCGTGGTGAGCTGATAGCCAGCGTGGCTGAGTGCCGCCCCCAAGGGCAAGACAACCGCCCAGCTAAAGGTATCGCCAGCCGGGCGAATAATGATCAAGGCGCCGATAAAGCCAATGGCGACCGAAAGCACGCGGCGCAGGCCAACCGGCTCCCCCAAAACGGGAACGGACAAGAGTGTCACGATCAAAGGCGCCACGTACATGATCGCCGTAATCTCGGCCAAGCCCAGCCATGCCAGGCCGCTAAAGAAAAGAAAGTTGGTTGCCAACATGAAAACGGAGCGCAGGAGCTGAACCCCAAGCCTGTTCGTCTTCAAAGTTGCCGGAAAGCGGATATTGAGATAAAGCGCCACAAATAAAAGGTGAAAGGTAAAGCGTGCCCAGGTGATCTGGTTGACCGGATAGCTTTCGGTCAGGCTTTTTGCGATCGTATCCATGACCACAAAAAGCGCCGAAGTCAGCACCATCCATAAAATGCCCTCGAGCGGGCGCGAGGGTAGGGTTGCCGGTTGGCTCAAAGCCATAACGGAATTCCTGGGGCAATTTGAGGAAATCAAGGACAGGATAACTTCTCTAACCAGCTTTTTAGCCGAGGTCACGCCTTAAATTTCGCTTCTCCTCGCTACCAAAACGCACTAGATTGCCGCCGCTTTATCGGGTCGCTTTTTATCGGGGTAGACGAGTGTGAGCGAATTGCGGGTTTATTCATCGCCTTGGGCGGTCACGAGTATCATTCTCTCAATGGCGCTGGTCGCATTGGGGAACGGTTTTCTATTCGCCTTCATCCCCGTCAAGTTGGCAGCGGAGAACTTTCCGCCCTCTGTCGCAGGCGCCATCATCACCGGCATGGCAGCCGGCGGTGTGGTTGCGTGCCTTTTTGCAGGACGCCTGGTGCGGCGCGTCGGCCACGCGCGGGTCTTTGCCACTTTTACCGCCATGGTTATTCTCTCCGCCCTCGGCCTTGCTTTGAAGACCGACCCCATCTTGTGGATCGCGGCGCGCACGCTCTATGGATTTGCCGTTACAGGCCTTTTCATCGTCTCACAAAGCTGGCTGAACGATGCCTGTGAAAACCAATGGCGCGGGCGCGTTATCTCAATTTTCTATATGTCCTATGTCCTGTGCCTAGGGGTCGGCTCCTTCCTGCTGCGGTTCGTTTCAATCGAAGGAAACGAGGGTCCTATCCTCTCTGTCTTCTTTGCAGCACTTGCAATTTTACCGGTTGGCTTCACAAGGCTTAGAACGCCACCACCGCCTGAATCGGTCTCTATCGCCCCACGGAAAGTTTGGCGGATCTCCCCAGTCGGCCTGGCCGGGTTGTTTGCCGTCGGCGGGCTCACAATGATGGTTCAAGGCTTCGCGCCGATTTATGCAACGGCCCTCGGCTATTCCAAGGACGATATCGCCTTGCTGCTTTTTTTGATGCAGTTCGGCATGGTCGCCATACAGTTCCCCCTAGGCGCGCTTTCGGACCGGATCGACCGACGCATCGTGCTGATCATTGCTTCTGCAATCGTGATCGTCAGCGCCGGTTTTGCCACCCAGACCAACGGGTTTAGCCTCGTTCTATTGATCTTGATCTTCGCGATCTGGAGCGGCTCGACCGAGACAATCTTTTCCGTCGCCAATGCCCATGCAAGCGACTGGGCGGATCCCAGTGACTACGTCACTCTGTCCAGCACAATGATGGTCGCTTGGTCACTTTCAGCTTTCATTTTGCCCGGCGTCGCGACACTGGCAACCGAGTTCCTGGGCGCTAAGGCCTTCATGTATGTGGCCATTGTCATCGCTGCGGCTTACATCATCTTCGTCGTGGTCCGGCTAAGAAGCCGCGATGCGCCGGAGGAAGACCTACAAGAACCGTTCCAGCCCCTCACGGCGCAAGCGCCCTACACGCCAGAGATGGCGCCCCTACAGGAAGAAGAGTGACCAGCCGTCAGGACCGCAAGAGCGCGCCGCTTGGATCATAAAGCGGTTTCGGACAGAAGATGGCTGGCCGCCGCTCGCCCAGGACTTCCACATGATATTCTACGTCCTCCGACAAGGCCTCGGTCTTGATGTAGGATAAGGCAAGGCTCGCACCAATCGTATGGCCATAACCGCCGGAGGTGACATAGCCCACGACCTCGCCATCGCGGAAAATAGCCTCGCCGCCAACCGGATCGGCACTAAGGCCTTCATCGTCTATTTTTAGAAGCGACAAACGGCTGGCCGGTCCTTGTTGCTTTTGCGATAACGCTGCGGCCCGCCCCTGAAAATCCGCCTTATCCAGCTTCACAAACCTATCGAGACCCGGCTCGAAGGGACCGTAGTCGGGGTTAAGCTCCAGCCCCCAGGCAGGAAAAGCCTTTTCCAGACGTAGCGACATCATCGCACGGCCGCCTGCCAACTTAAGCCCGTGTTTCGCACCTGCTTCCATGATCGCGCGATAGAGGGAGCGCTGGTAATCGGCACGGCAATAAAGCTCCCACCCCAACTCGCCGGTGAAGGAAACGCGCGCGGCAACAACACCGGGCACCAAGCCCACTTCCATCACCTTGGCTGAAAGAAAAGGAAAGGCCGCGTTCGAAAGATCCGCATCGCTGATCGAGGCCAGGATATCGCGCGCCGCGGGCCCCGCTACCATAAGACCGTTCAGGTGGTTTGTTAGGTTCTCGATCTCCACACCCGCAGCTGGGATGTGATTGGCGAAATGGCGCAGATGGAAAAGCTGCCTAACACCGGAGCCCAGCAGCAAGTAGCGCTCGTGATCCAGGCAAGTCACAGAAAAATCGCCGATCAAGCGCCCTTTCGCACTGAGCATGGGGGAGAGAACCGTGCGCCCAATTTTCCGAGGAACCCGGTTAGCTAAAATCAAATCCAGCCAATCTGCAGCGCCCGTGCCACGTACCAGAATCTTACCAAAACCAGAAACTTCGAAAAGGCCCGCAGCTTCGCGCACATTGCGGCATTCCCCGCCAACAGGCCCATGCCAGTTCGGGCGCTGGAAGGAGGGCCTATCGACCGCTTCTTCACCCTGTGGTGCGAACCACTGTGGTATTTCCAAACCAAATGCTGCCGCGAATACAGCACCAGAGGCCTTGAGGTCATCGTAAATCGGGGTCGTGCGCACGGGGCGCCCAGCCTCGAACTCCTCACCTGGATAGATGGTCGAAGTGCGATGCTCATAGAAATAAGCCGTGCGCTCCGCCGTATAGCGCTTACCCGCCCAGTCACCGAAGCGGGCGACATCCCAGAAGAAGACATCGAGTGACGGCTCGCCCTCGATGATCCATTCAGCCAGAACCTTGCCGATGCCACCACCCTGGTTGAATGCCGTCATGACACCGTTCGCACAGAAATAATTCTTCAGTGCCGGATGTGGCCCAATCAGTGGCCCAAGGTCGGGCGAGAAGATCATCGGCCCGTTGATGACCCGCTTCACGCCAACTTCGCCGAGAGCAGGCACAACTTCTGTCATGCGCGCAAAATTATCTTCCATCCGGCCCAGATCATCGGGCAGAAGCTCGTGATCGAAATCGAGCGGTGTGCCGGATTGGGCCCAGTGGGTGCAGGGCTTCTCATAAGCCCCCAGCAGCAGGCCTTGGCCTTCCTGGCGCATATAACAGCCCGATTCCTTATCGGCCACCGTCACCAGGCGGCGGTCCAAAGCCTCGATCTCTGGGATTGATTCCGTCACCAGGTAGTGATGCTCGACTGGCAAAAGTGGAAGTGTAATACCTGCCATTGCCGCCACCTCGCGCGCCCAAAGGCCAGCGGCATTCACCAGAACCTCACACGTAATGTCACCCTCAGGCGTGACCACGCGCCAGCCGCCATCTGATGTTGGCAAGGTCTCAAGCACCGGGGTGTGACGGTAAATGGTGGCTCCCAGATTTCGTGCAGCCTTCGCATAGGCATTTGTCACGCTTGCCGGATCGCAGTGTCCCTTCAAGGGCTCATAAAG
>CAXMNO010000270.1:0-6948 GCA_964194655.1 uncultured Acidimicrobiia bacterium | reverse complement strand
GCGACTATCAACACACCCTCTATGCTGGCGGTTGAAGATGCCCTCGACGGCCTTTCCTGGGCCGGAGAGATCGGCGGCCTTCCAGGTTTGATTGCGCGGAGCGAGGCGAATTTCAAGGCGCTTGCCGATTGGGTGGCGGAGAGCGACTGGTGTGCTTTCCTAGCGAAGGACCCGGATGTTCGCTCCACCACCTCGATCTGCCTAAAGATCGTTGATCCCTGGTTCGAGAAACTGGACCAGCTGCGCCAAGCAGCGGTGCCCAAAGCGATTGCCCAGCGCCTCGAGCGTGAAGGGGTTGCTTACGACATCAATACCCACCGCGATGCGCCGCCTGGCCTTCGGATTTGGGGCGGTGCTACTGTTGAGTTGGAAGCGATGGAAGCGCTTCTCCCCTGGCTCGACTGGGCTTATCTCGCAGTGAAAGAAGATATGGGCCCAGCTTGAAATAATGTGCTCTGTTTAAGGAAACCTATGATGCCAAAAGTTTTGATTTCAGACGAACTCAGCCCCTTGGCAAGGCAGATCTTTTTAGACAATGGGATCGAGGTGGATTTTAAGACAGGCCTCACTGAAGCAGAGCTTATTGCCTGCATCGGTGACTATGACGGTTTGGCCATCCGTTCGGCGACGAAGGTCACGCCCGAGGTTTTGGCAGCGGCGGAGAACCTGAAGGTGGTCGGGCGCGCTGGTATTGGCGTGGATAATGTGAGCCTGCCAGCGGCGACAGCAGCCGGCATCGTTGTCATGAATACGCCGCACGGGAATTCCATTACCACGGCGGAACACACCGTTGCCTTGCTCTTTTCGCTGGCTCGGCAAATTCCTGCCGCCGATCGTTCGACCCAAAGCGGTAAGTGGGAAAAGTCCCGCTTTATGGGGGTGGAGCTAACCGGCAAGCGCTTGGGGCTCATCGGCTGCGGCAACATAGGCGCAATCGTCGCGACCCGGGCGCAGGCGTTGAAGATGCGGGTTCTGGCCTTTGACCCCTATCTTTCCCCCGACCGTGCGGCGGACTTGGGCGTTGAAAAGGTTGAGCTTGAAACGCTGCTGTCGGCTGCTGATTTCATTTCACTGCACGCGCCTTTAACCGATGAAACGCGCGGCATCATTGACGCGGAGGCTCTTGCCAAGACGAAGCCTGGGGTCCGGATCATAAACTGCGCGCGTGGTGGCCTTGTGGTCGAGGAGGATTTGAAGGCAGCCATCGAAAGCGGGCATGTCGCGGGTGCGGCCTTGGACGTCTTCACGCATGAGCCTGCACACGAAAACCCACTTTTCGGTATGGATGAGGTGATTGCGACCCCGCATCTGGGGGCGTCGACGACTGAAGCGCAAGAAAAGGTGGCTGTCCAAGTCGCAGAACAGATGAGCGCCTATCTGGTCGATGGCGCGATCACCAATGCCCTTAACATGCCATCCTTGTCGGCGGAGGAAGCAAAGCGCCTTGGCCCCTATATGACCTTGGCCGAACAGTTGGGGAGCTTTGCGGGCCAGCTTACACACACCGGTCTCACCAAGGTGGTCATCGAATATGAAGGCGATGTGGCGGCCATGAACCACCGGCCCCTAACGCAAATCGCGCTCGCCGGGCTTTTGCGGCCGATCCTGGATAACGTCAATCTCGTGAATGCGCCGGTGATTGCGCGCGAACGCGATATCGAGGTTTCCTCCATCCGCCATGACCGCGACTGCGACTATCAAACGCTTATGCGCTTGACTGTCACGGCTGAACGCGGGCCGCGCGCGGTCGCAGGCACGCTTTTCGGCGGCGATAAACCCAGGCTTGTCGAGATCAAGGGCATTCCGATCGAGGCCGAACTATCGCCTCATATGCTCTACATTTCCAACGCCGATAAGCCCGGCATTATTGGCGCTTTGGGGACGACCTTGGGCGCAGCGGGGGTCAATATCGCGACATTCCATCTGGGCCGAGAAGCGGTCGGAGGAAGTGCTTTGGCGCTGATCGAGGTCGACGAACCGCTCGGGGAGGATGTTTTGGAGCGCGTACGAGCCCTGCCACATATCAGGCAAGCTACGCCGCTTAGGTTCTAAGACACAGCGTCCAATTCATGGCGCGCAAGGATGACGATGCGCCGGACGGTGATCATCGATCCGATGACAGCGGCTGCGAAGACATAAAGGCCGATTTCGACAACGACATCGGAGAGAAGCGAGAGCTTGAGCACGACGACAAATAGGGCGATCACGAAGACATCCAGCATGGACCACTTTCCAAAATGCTCAATCCAGGCGACCGTGCGATGGAGCAAATGGTCCGGCTGGTGTAGAAAACGCCAAGCCAAGTAGGCGAGACTGATCTTGGTCACTGGGAAGATCACCGTGAAAAGGAGCACGATGGCAAAAAGCGCGATCTCGCCTTCCTCCACCAAGGTGCGAAGGGCGCCTGCAATTGTGATGCGGTCTTCGAAGATAAAAAAGGTCTCGACCGTCATGACCGGTAGCGTCCAACCCAAAACGAGAAGGAGGCCGGTAAAGGCAAGCAAAAGTCCAAGCAGGCGATCAAGGCCGTTTAACGCCCTATGGCCGGAACGGCTTGAACTTGAAAGCGTCCCCCCTTTGGTCCGGGTCTTTGCGTTCTCGTCACCCTTCACAAAATCACTCCCACTGACTTCACCCTATGATAGATAGCTATCGCATTTGGCGCTTGGCGCAAGCTTTCCCGGCTGAATTTGGGCTTTTTCCTTTGCCGTTGCAGGGTAAAGTCTGTAGTGACTGTGGCGCTCAATATGGATGGGCCCGTTTATCAGGAAAACCCAAGGCACCGTTGACCTCGTTCCATGACTGAACCTTCGGAAAAAGCTCTTCTGCCAGCCGGATTGCAGGACCTCTTGCCGCCCGATGCCTCGCACGAGGCGGGGACGGTCGGGCGCCTTTTGGCGGTATTCCGCGCCTGGGGCTACGGTCACGTCAAACCACCGATGCTGGAATTTGAAGAAGCGCTGCTGACTGGCCCCGGTGCTGCCTTGGCCTCCCAGACCTTTCGCCTGATGGATCCTGTCAGCCAGCGCATGATGGGTTTGCGCGCGGATATGACACCGCAAGTGGCGCGCATGGCGGGAAGCAGATTGGCAAAGGCGCCCAGGCCATTGCGGCTGAGCTACGCCGGACAAGTCTTGCAGGTGCGTGGCAGTCAACTTCGCCCAGAGCGCCAATTTGGCCAGGTGGGGGCTGAACTTTTAGGGGCGAGCGAGGCCCATGCCGATGCCGAGGTGATCTTGTTAGGGGCAGAAGCCCTCCTCGCCGCTGGCGTGACGGCCTTATCCGTGGACGTGAATATGCCGCCCCTGGTCGCGAGCCTTATGGCGGAAATGGACTTCGAGGCTGAAAAGCGCGCGGAATTGATGGCCGCCCTTGATGGCAAGGATGTGGCTGCGGTCGAAAACTTGGCTGGCGAAGGCGCCTCGCTCTTGATCGCACTGCTTGATGCCGCAGGCCCTGCTGACCGTGCCTTGGAAAAGCTTGGAGGTTTGAAGTTTTCCGACCGTGCCCGGCTTGATGTCGAACGCCTGCGCGAAGTGGTTGAGATCGTGCGCAAGGCCTTGCCAGACCTGGCCTTGACGATTGATCCGGCGGAACACCGTGGGTTCGAGTACCAGACAGGCATCTCCTTCATCTTCCTTGCACGCGGGGTCAGGGGCGAGCTTGGGCGCGGCGGGCGCTACGCCACGACGGACGGCGAATCTTCAACTGGCTTCTCCCTCTTCACCGATACGGTCATGCGCGCGGTGCCAGGGCCAGCGCCGGAAAAGAGGTTGCTGCTGCCTGTGAATTGCAATCGGACGAGGGCAAAGGCCTTGCAAGAAGAAGGCTGGATTACGCTAAGTGCGCTATCGGATGTGGAAGATATGGCCGCAGAAGCGACGCGCCTTGGCTGCACGCACTGGCTATTGGATGAGGAGATCAAGGCGCTCTAGGTAAGGGGGCACGATTTCTTTAAGGGCAAAGATATTTCTTAAACGCGAGGGAGCACAGGTCACATGGCGAACGTTGTTGTCGTCGGCTCGCAATGGGGTGATGAAGGTAAGGGTAAGATCGTCGACTGGCTTTCCGAGCGCGCCGATATCGTGGTGCGCTTTCAAGGCGGTCACAACGCGGGCCATACGCTGGTCATCGATGGTATCTCTTATAAGCTCTCGCTGCTTCCCTCAGGGATCGTTCGGAAAAACAAGCTCTCCGTCATCGGGAACGGCGTCGTCGTCGATCCCTGGGCCTTGATTGCAGAGATTGAGCGTGTGGCGGAGCAAGGTGTCGTGGTCACGCCTGAAAACCTCGTCGTCTCCGACCGTGCTGCCTTGATCCTTCCGGTCCATGGAACCCTTGACCGTTCGCGTGAAGCAGCAATCGGTGAAGCCAAGATCGGCACCACGGGTCGCGGTATCGGTCCAGCTTATGAGGATAAAATCGGGCGGCGCGCCATTCGTGTCTGTGATCTCAGTGACAGCGATTTGCTGCGTTCCAAGGTCGATGCACTGCTGTTCCACCATAACGCCCTTTTGCGCGGACTGGGTCAGCCGGAATTCAAGGCTGAGGATATACTGGGACCTTTACGGGATATAGCACCAAAAATCCTGCCTTTTGCGGGACGGGTGTGGGATATGCTCGATGAAGCACATAGCCAGGGGCGCCGTATCCTTTTTGAAGGGGCGCAAGGTGCGCTTTTGGATGTGGATCACGGGACCTATCCCTATGTGACCTCCTCCAACACCACTGCAGGTCAAGCAGCGACGGGGACCGGTATTGGGCTTGGCGCGCTCGATTACGTTCTTGGCATTACCAAGGCTTATACGACCCGCGTCGGCTCTGGCCCATTCCCAACGGAACTGGAAGACGATATTGGCCAGCGCCTTGGCGAGCGCGGGCATGAATTCGGGACCGTGACAGGGCGCAGAAGGCGTTGTGGCTGGTTCGATGCGGTGCTTGTTCGTCAAGCTGCCAAGGTTGGGGGCATCAATGGGATCGCCTTTACCAAGCTCGACGTTTTGGATGGCTTTGAGACCTTGAAGATCTGCACGGGCTACCGCCTGGATGGGGAGGTTATTCGCCACTTGCCCGCTAGTGTGAATCGGCAAGAACGGGTCGAGCCAGTCTATGAGACCATGGAAGGCTGGAGCGAGAGCACTCAAGGTGCCAGGTCCTGGGCCGATCTTCCAGCTAACGCCATTAAGTACGTGCGTAGAATCGAAGAGCTCATCGAAACGCCGGTTGCTTTGCTTTCGACCAGCCCTGAACGCGACGACACGATCTTGGTTCGCGATCCTTTTGCTGGTTGATTTCCAAAACAGCGCACCCCTGTTTAGAAATTTTATAATAATTCTAGAGGCTTAACTCTGGAATCGCATCGCTGTGAGCTGTGCCTTGGGCGGTTTCTCCGCCTTTAACCTTCGGCTTCCAAGGTCCGAAGATTAACCTTCTGTTTCCTATATCTGGCTTATTTTTCAAGAGATCCCATTCGGCGTGCGTGCGCGAGTGGATTCGGTCCGATGTGACAAGCGAAGTGGGCAAAGATAGCGATATGACGGGTGCAGCGGCGATGGCTGGTGATTATGGATTGGCGGTCGGCGAGGGCGAGCGCGTGATCCTCTCTGGGCGTTATGAAATTTTCCCCGATCAACCGCTGTCACACCTCGATACACCAAGTGTGTCGGCTTTCCTCGCAGCAGATCTGAGGGGGAGCCCAAGACCACTGGTCGCAATGATTTGCCGTACCGACCATTGCCCGCGGATCGAGCTTATACCTCTTCTAAAACGTCTGCCGGTTATGGCCATGATCGTGCCGCTTGAAGGTGGCTTGGTCTATTGGCCGAGCGCTGACGCCAACCGCGCCGTTTTGATCTTCGAGCAAGCAAAAGGCCGAAGGCTCGTTTCTTCCAATGACGAACAATTCCAGCCTTGGCGTGAGGATCATATTAGCGATCGATTGATAAGGCCGCTTATCTCTGTCTTTGAGGAATTGGGCGATAACTACCTTTCACACCGTGCGATCCGTTTGGACAATCTCTTTTTGGGGGACCAGCCGGGCGACATTGTGACGTTGGGTGAGTGTGTGACCAGCCAACCGGGTTATCATCAGCCCCTCATTTACGAGACGATCGACCGGGCGAGTGCGTTGCCAGGCGGGCGCGGTGATGGGACAGTAAAGGACGATCTTTATGCACTGGGTGTCGTCATTGCCTTGCTGCTGAGCGGCGGCAATCCAGTTGCGGAATATGATGAGGATGATGTCCTCATTTCAAAAATCACGGTGGGGAGCTATGCGACGCTCGCGCGGAACTTGCGTGTTTCCCTACAGATGGTCGAGGTTTTGCGTGGCCTTCTCTGCGATGACCGGGATGAACGTTGGACGGTCGAGGATTTGGGCCTCTGGTTGAATGGGCGCCATCTCTCTCCCAAGCAGCCCGTGTTGCCAAGGCGTGCAATGCGCGGGTTTGATTTTTGCGGAAAGAGCTACGTCAATGCCCCTTCGCTCGCCTACGGCCTTTCGCAAAATTGGGAGGAAGCCAAGGGTATCATAAACGATGGCTCGCTCCTTCGTTGGACTCAGCGCAGCCTGGCTGATGATGCCTGTTCGGAACTCATTCGCAATGCAGCTGAATTTCAAGTTGGTGCGGATGGCCATGCCGATAGCGATATACTTCTCGCCCGCACTATCGTGGCCCTCAGCCCACGCGGACCTATTTGCTACAAGGGGTTTCGCGCTACGGCCGATGGCGTTCATAAATTGTTGGCCGTTAACTACCACGACCCTGAGACCCGCGAAGCTTATCGCGAGATCATCAAAGGGCGGCTTGGACCTTACTGGTATGGTGTCCAAAACGAGGTCCTTATTGAATTCACCACCTTTCGCAGAGAGTTTGACATTGCGCGGCGCATAATGAACGTCGGGCCGCCCGAATTTGCCCTGGCCCGCGCGCTTTATATGACCAATCA
>CAXMNO010000269.1:0-6211 GCA_964194655.1 uncultured Acidimicrobiia bacterium | reverse complement strand
CTCGGCCTCCTCAGCGTCGCCATTTTCCGGGCTGCCGTTGCCGCCATCATTTTCAAGCGCACCGCGCAGGTCTGCTTCCCGGCGACCAGGGGTGGCGTTCTCCTCCTCCTCATCATCATCGCGGATTTTTGCCTCGACTTCGATATCCGGGTCGATGCCCTTGGCCTGGATGGAGCGGCCAGAAGGCGTGTAGTAGCGCGCGGTGGTCAGCCGCATGGCACCGTGAGCACCAAGAGGGATGATGGTCTGGACCGAGCCTTTACCGAAGGTACGGGTTCCCATGAGGATGGCACGATTATGGTCTTGCAACGCACCTGCGACAATTTCCGAAGCGGATGCGGACCCACCATTGATCAAGACAATAATCGGCTTTCCATTGGCCAGGTCACCGGCATCGGCGTTAAAACGCTGCGCATTTTCGAGATCGCGCCCACGCGTGGAAACGATTTCCCCGTGATCCAAGAAGGTGTCGGTGACGGAGATTGCCTGGTCCAAGAGGCCGCCCGGATTATTGCGCAAATCGAGGACGTAGCCTTCGAGATCGGCACCGAGTTCTTCATTGATCTCCTTGATCGCTTTTACCAAACCCGGTGTGGTCTGTTGGTTGAAGGTCGTAATCCGAATGTAGCCGGCTTTTCCTTCGACATTGCTGCGCACCGAACGAATTTTGATCACATCGCGCGTTACGATCACATCGAATGCTTCCTCGCCTTCCCGGCGGATCGTCAAGCGTAGGTCGGTGTGGATCTTGCCGCGCATACGCTCAACAGCCTCGCTGAGTGTGAGGCCTAGCACAGCCTCGCCGTCAAGGTGCGTGATATAGTCACCAGCCTCGATTCCCGCACGATATGCAGGGGTGTCGTCGATCGGCGAGACAACCTTAACAAAGCCGTTTTCCATGGTTACTTCGATACCAAGGCCACCGAACTCGCCCTTGGTCTGCACGCGCATGTCCTGGAAGGAATCAGCATCGAGATAGCTGGAATGCGGATCGAGAGAGGCGAGCATACCTTGAATTGCGAACTCGATCAGTTCTTCATCCGTCATGTCTTCGACGTAATCGGCGCGCACACGTTCGAAAACATCACTGAACAACTTCAGCTGCCTATAGGTATCCGCCCCGTTTTCTTGTGCATAGGCGCCCCCGGGTGCAAAAACTAGGGGCGCAAAAACTAATAGTCCGACCAACAGGGTCGCAATTCGTAAATTTCGCATCAGCCTCTCACTTTGCTGTCTACTTCGGCCAGCCATGGCAGCGGGTCTATGGCTTCACCTGTCTTTCTGAGTTCGAGATAGAGTTCCGGCTGCTGCCCATCTCGGGGGTTCATAACTGCTATCGGCTCTCCCGCCAAAACCCACTGGCCAGCGGTAGCGCTTATCCGGTGAAGTCCTGCCAGTAGACTATGATATCGTCCGCCATGGTCGATTATCAAGATTTGCCCATAACTTCTAAACTCACCAGCATAAACGACACGCCCATCATAGGGCGCGACCACTGTTGCTGCCTTTGGGCTCGTAATGACCAAACCCTTGGAAGATTCGCCCGCATTAGCACCGGACTTTAGCCGTTGCCCATAGCGAATGATAATACGCCCATCGACGGGAAGTAAAAGAAAGCGTCCTTCGTTTTCGATTCGTCGAATTGCGGCAGGCGGTGTCAGGATGGACGCTAAGTTCACGCCGCGGCGTTCTTCGGCCTGTGCCGTGTTCTCGCTATCCGATGCCTGGCCTGAGTTGTCATTGGGGGCGTCGTTGCTCGCCGAACGCGCTTCCTCCGCCGCGGCTTCGACGGCCAGGGTCATCAAGTGGCGTAAGTTGTCGGCCTTCTCGGCCAATGCCGCAGCCCGCGTCTCCGCGGCTTCGCGGTCCCGAAGGGTGACGCGCAGAAGGTCGCTCTTCCGGCTAATGAGGTCATCCATCTCGCCACGGTCGCGTTCCAGGCTCACCTTGGTTGCCTCGATCGATTGGCGTTCGGCCTCGATCGAAGTTGTAAGTTCCTGAAGTTCGCGGATAAAGGCCTCAACCCTCCGGGCTCTTGCCTCGATCCTGGGGAGTGCGGAGCCCAAAAGAAGGGCGCCGCGCAGCGTATCGACCGGCGGCTGTGGTGAGGCTAGGAGGGCGGCACGCGGTCGCAAAGCAATCCGCTCAAGCGCTGAGAGGGTGCCATGAAATTCCTCTCGCCGCGCTTCCAGCTCGCTCATAGCAGCAGAGCGTTTTGCTGTGAGTTGGGCAAGCGACTCTTGGGCTGATTCGATGGCGCGATGATGACCATTTAGTCGTTTTCGCAGGCCGGCGAAGTCGTGACGCAATCTTTGAATATCTTCGGCCAGTTTTTTGGATTTAGCCGCAAGCGCGTCGGCTTGTGCCTCGTCTCTTTGGAGGGATCGCTCAACCTTCTCCAATTCCTCGCTTTGCGCGCGCGCTGGCTGAAGGGAAAAGACCGAGGCAAACAACAAAGCAGCCAATAGCAATCCGCGACCAAATATAAGGCCGTTCCTTGGGGTATTATTTGGTGCCCGCCGCCGCAAAGCTATTGTGCCGCCGCTTCGCCCGCGATAGCGCGGACGAGTGAGCGTCCCGTCATCGCGTCGGGTTTTGGAATCGAAAGAAGATCCAGGATCGTTGGGGCAACATCCGCGAGCGAGCCGTCGTCCAGCCCCATGACCTCAGATGGTCCTTGGGCGAGAATAAAGGGCACCCGATTCGTGGTGTGAGCGGTGTGTTCTTGACCATTCCTGGGGTCGACCATCTGTTCGCAATTGCCATGGTCTGCCGTGATGAGAAGGCTACCTTCCGCCGCAGCGACGGCATCATTGAGCCGGGCTAGGCAGCAATCCAAAGTCTCCACCGCCTTTATCGCAGCAGGCAATTTTCCACTGTGCCCCACCATGTCACCGTTGGCGTAGTTGCAGACGATGAGATCGAATTCGCCACTTTCAATGGCAGCCACAAGACGGTCGGTGACCTCAGGGGCCGACATCTCTGGCTGCAGGTCGTAAGTCGCAACTTTGGGGGAAGGTATGAGGATCCTGTCCTCGCCCTCGAAGGTCTCTTCCCTGCCACCATTCAGAAAGAAAGTGACGTGGGCGTATTTTTCCGTCTCTGCGATACGGAGCTGTCGGCCACCGGTTTTAGCCAAAATCTCCCCCAGGGTGTCGGCAAGATCTACCGGGAGAAAGAGCGCAGTCATAAAGGCGTTCAAGTGGCTTGAATATTCGACCAGGCCGCAGGCCGCGGCCAAGGAAACGGCATCTCGCTCGAACCCCTCAAAGGCGGGATCGAGGAGGGCTTCCAGAATTTCACGCGCGCGATCGGCGCGGAAATTCGCCATCAGTATGCCGTCTCCAGCCGCTATTCCCGCGTAGTCGCCGATGATGGTGGGCAGGACGAACTCATCACGTTCCCCGCGCTCGTAGGCTGCCTCGATAGCGGCGCTTGCGCTTGGTGCCCGCTCCCCCTCGCATGAGGAGATGGCATGATAGCCGCGCGCGACCCGTTCCCACCTCTTATCGCGATCCATAGCGAAGTAACGGCCCGAAATGGTCGCAAAGCGCGCATCCGGTGCTGCCTCATAAAACTGTTCCAGAAAGCCAAGCGCACTCGTCGGCGGGGTATCGCGGCCATCCAAAAAGCCGTGAATCACTGTGGGGACCTCTGCCTCGGCCAGGATTTTGACCAAGGTCGCAATGTGGTTTTGATGCGAATGGACGCCGCCGGGTGACAACAGGCCCAAGATATGTGCTGTCCCGCCGCTCGCCTTAAGCTTTTCGATGAAATCTAAAAGCGCGTCTTTCTTCGCCAAACGGCCTTCGGCAATCGCTGTATCGATACGTGGCAGATCTTGCAGCACGGGCCGTCCCGCCCCGATGTTCATATGCCCAACCTCGGAATTCCCCATCTGGCCGGAGGGGAGGCCGACATAGTGCTCAGATGCATTCAGCAAGGACATTGGGCGTTCTGCCACCATCTGGTCGTATGTCGGCGTCGCGCCTTGCGCAATCGCGTTATTTTCCACGGCCTCCCGGTGGCCCCATCCATCGAGGATGGCCAGCACAAGCGGGCGGCGCGTCGAAGTCTGCTGCATACTAATTTCCAAAAAATCGGGCTTCCAAAAATTTGGCCATCAGAGACTTTATAGGCTTTTAGCACCCATGAGCCACCGAATTTCCTTAACTGTATGATCAAATACACAAAGTTTTGTTCACTCTCGTTTCTGCTTTTTTATAGCGGACGTATCGCGTTCAACCGGCGGCTAATAGTTATTTACGGTCATTAACCATATTTTTCACCGCCCGAGATTTCAAAATCGTTAAGCACCCTCGATATACGGCCGATAGAGAGTCTTTTATGCCGCCGCCCCAAGGGTTTGTATGATCCATTCCCTCCCAGGTATCTCCCCATATCGCCATCTGCGACCAAATAGGGCCGGTTGGCCAGGAGGTCGAGAAGCAAACTACGCATCATACAGCTCCTGGTGGCTATTAAGGTTGCGAATCAATAAAGGGTAGAGTTAACATGCAGAATATTAGTTTATAAGTTGACCAGAAAGTCCAAATCCACTTTGCCTTCAAATGGGGACTCTAATATGGCTGAGACGAGCTCGGATGGAGCAGCGCCCAGCGCAGATAATGGCGCGCCATCACCTATCCCGATAGGGAAGGCCAAGTTTAAGGATGACGTTAGGAAGCAGCTCGATGAAATAGTTGTGCAAATTCAAGATGACTCTGCACACGCCTCAAGGATGGCTAAAACCAGCCAGCGTATTCTTCTGTTCTTAGTGGTAAGTATAATTGCATTCTTTGTCCTCTTCGAAGAAGTCTTGAACCCATGGCTGACGGAGTTGACCTCGGCACCACAAAGGGCTGAGAGGGAGGCATACATAAGCACTCTTCGAAGTAACCTGGAAAGTGCAGAGACGGACTACCAAAACCAGGTGCAGGCAAATTCTAAGAACAAAAATGATCTTCTGGAGGTAGAGGAGAAATTAATCACAGGAGAAACCGAATTAACGACCAAAATATCTAATTTTATCGATGAATTTTATTTATTTATAGAAGGCTATCAGACTGAAATCATGGCCATAATCGTTGAAATAAAACAAGATATTGAGGAGGGTCAAGACAGCGATTTTTACGTTAGATACAAGGAAAAAGGCAGCAGATATCTCACCAGTCAAAGAGCCGATTTGCCAAAGCAGTTAGAGATTCTAAGTGAAGCGGTTACGCTGCCAAATCGGAAAGAACGCATAGGTTTTGAGAGAGCGTCGAAAATACTCAGCGTAATAAGAAATAATAATGACAGCCTTGCTGCGGGCGCGAATGAAGCCTTTGAGGTATTCGACAATGCAGATTACGAACTCTCAAATTTGGACGATGAAAGAGATAGGCTCGAGGGGGAAATTGAAGCTAAAGAAACTGTGATTGCGGCGGCGGCAAAAGAATTAGCAGATTCCAAGCAAGAACTGGAAACGGCACAACGGATCATAGCAGGCATTGGCCCTTCGGGGCAGGCTCCTGAAATTTCTGAGGTAGCACAAGCCTCCGCCCTTCGGATCGGTGCCGTGATCCTCGTTATCTACTTGGCCCAAATCCTTGTATCCTATTCCAGATATCACTTCCGGATGGCCAGTCGGCTGACCAGTCAGGCCAATGCCCTAAAGATCGCCATTGGAATTGGTGATTTAGCGCACTTCGAGCGCTTGGTGGCCAGCCTTTCGCCCGATCAAATCGATTTTGGCAAGATGCCCACGACGCCGACGGAAAAAATCTTGGAGACGGTCAAAGCCTCAATAGAAAAGATCAAGACCAAGTGATCTCCTAGTTTGATATTTCGGCGAGACCTCGAACGGTCCCACTCTACGCCCGGTGATAGGGGTGGCCGGACCAGATGGATTGGGCGCGGAAGAGCTGTTCGGCAAGGAGTACGCGGACCAGTTGGTGTGGCCAGGTCATTTCTCCCAATTGCAGGATAAGATCGGCTCGACGCCGGACCTCGTCAGCTAGACCGTCGGCGCCGCCGATGATGAAGACGAAGTCGCTATGCCCTTCATCGCGCCAATCGCCGAGCTTGGTTGCGAAGCCTTCGCTGGAAAAGGATTTCCCTCTCTCATCAAGGGCGATGACTTTGCTTTCTGGGGAGATTGCGCTGAGGATCAACTCGCCCTCGCGGACTTTCAGTTGGGCGGGGGGGAGTTTCTTCTTCTCCTCAAACT
>CAXMNO010000268.1:0-2222 GCA_964194655.1 uncultured Acidimicrobiia bacterium | reverse complement strand
GGCATGAACGCGGATTTCCGCGCAACAGGCCAAACCGGCATCTTGATTACCGGCGACGGCGTTTCTATCGATGCCGTCGTTGCCGATTTCATTTCAGGTGCCGTTGAGAGCCTTGCACCGGAGAACGACCTTGACCATTGGGATGTGATCGAGGGGCAAGGATCGCTTTTCCACGCCTCCTTCGCCGGGGTCTCAGCCGGCCTTCTGCACGGCGCACAAGCAGATGTACTTGTGATGTGCCATGAACCGACCAGGACGCATATGAGAGGCTTGCCGGAATATAAGCTGCCGACGCTAAAGGCCTGTATGGGGGCTAATTTGGCCGTCGGGCAGCTCACCAACCCGAACGTCAAATTTGTCGGCGTTGCAATCAACACTTCGCTGTTGGCCGACGATGTTGTTGACGACTACCTCTCGACCGTCGAAGCAGAGATAGGGTTGCCGACGCTTGATCCCTTCAGGGATGGCGTGGCACGTATCGTGGATGTGCTTGATTAAGGACGTAATTTGTTATGGATCTCAAGGTAGGTCACGAATCCTGGCCGATCCGGGGAAGTTTCACGATCTCACGCGGCAGCAAGACGACTGCTGAAGTGGTTCTGGTCGAACTTTCGCGCGATGGAAAAACCGGGCGTGGCGAATGCGTTCCCTATGCCCGCTATGGGGAGACGATTGAAGGCGTTATCCGAGAAATCGAGGAACTGCGCCAAAGCCTAAGCGAAGGCCTTGACCGGCGAGCCTTGCAATCAGCTCTTCCATCAGGTGCCGCGCGGAACGCACTCGATTGTGCTTTTTGGGATTTGGAGGCGAAGCTTTCCGGCACCCCGGTTTGGGAGCTGGCAGGTCTCCCCAGTTCCCCAGAGCCTGTGACAACGGCCTACACCCTTTCGCTTGAGAGCGTGGAGGAAATGCACCGCAATGCGGCGGCCAACGCGCACCGTCCGCTTTTAAAGCTGAAGCTCGCGGGACCAGAGGATTTGGAACGGGTTAAGGCGGTGCGTGAGGGCGCCCCCAATTCCAAATTGATCGTAGACGCCAACGAAGGATGGGATGCCGGCTTTTATAGCCATCTGGCACCCCAACTCCGCACATTGGGTGTTGAGATGATCGAACAACCGCTCCCGGCTGAAAAGGATGAAGGCCTCGCCGAGATCGAACGCCCAGTATCGGTCTGCGCCGATGAATCCTGCCATGACCGCACGTCCCTGCCGAAGTTGGCTGGGCGCTATGACATGGTGAACATCAAGCTGGATAAGGCGGGTGGCTTGACCGAAGCTTTAGCCTTGAAAGCGGCTGCCGAGGCTGAGGGTTATGGTGTGATGATCGGCTGTATGCTTGCAACATCACTTGCCATGGCGCCCGGCATTCTCCTGGCTCAGGGTGCGGAGATTGTGGACCTCGACGGCCCATTGCTCCTCGCCAAGGATCGGCCAAACGGCCTCCGCTTTGATGGAAATAGCGTATATCCGGCAGAACCAGCACTTTGGGGGTAGATACCGGCTTAACGAGCTCGCGCTGCGGCTTTTAAGCGCGCCCTGTTTTCTCGCCATCGGCAAAGAGACGCATGCCACGCTCATCAATGATTTGCTGGCCTTTGCGGATAGCGAAGCTTTCAGCTTCTTCACGCGAAGTGAAGGTATCCGCGCGCAGGAAATGGCGTTCCAGATCCCCTTCGGCGCTTTCCTTGATGATTACGCCTGCGAGCCGCCAGCGCCCGCCATCTTTCTCAGGCACGCCATGGATGACCAGGCCTTCATAGATGACTGGCTCGCCTCTTTCCGGGCCGCGTTCTTCACCCAGCGGTTCTTGGCTAGAGCCACCGAAAATGCGTGAAAGAAAAGATTTCATGGCCGAAATCTAGCACGCGGCTAGCGACACAACAATGCTACCTAGCCCGCCTGCGCATGAGGTAGAGCGAATCGCCAGTGAAGATCAAAAGCGCGCCCCAAACGCAGGCAAAGGTGATCATATGTGCCTGACTGAAGGGCTCGTTATAAAGGAAGACCGCGAGCAGAAACTGTATCGAGGGCGCGATATACTGAAAGAAGCCGACGGTTGAATAGTTCAAGCGCCGTGCGGCGGTGGCAAACCAAATCAACGGCAGGGCGGTCACGGCACCGGCCGCTACCAACAACCAATCAATTCTTGCGCTCACCTCTAAGAAGGCACCCTGGCCCGTCCAGACCAAATAGCCAGCGTAGAACAGCGCGATTGGCAGCATA
>CAXMNO010000267.1:0-2376 GCA_964194655.1 uncultured Acidimicrobiia bacterium | reverse complement strand
GTGCCTCGCCCAAAATGAAGTTGCCATCGGGTGTGAAGGATTCAGGCCCGTTGGTAAGAGTTTTTACACCTGCCACCTCGAGCGCGGGAACACGGATCAAGGCTTGTTCCATCAACTGCTCGAAATGGTCCCAATCGGCGTCGAGCAATGAGAAGATAAAGCCATCGGGAATGCCGTCCAAGGCCCAAGGCATCGGGTTCGGTTCATAGCCGCCCATCACGAGCCCGCCGACTTCTTCTTTAAAGTAAATGAGCCTATCGGGGTCGCGAAGCGTGGGAAGATCGGACGTGATGCCTTCTATGGCCTCGCTCACCATGTATTGATGCTGCATAGATTGCAGCGGAACACTCACACCTGAAAGGCGGCCGAAAGCTTTGGCCCACTGGCCACAGCAGTTCACCACCTTCTCGCACGTGATGTCTCCTTGATTGGTTTTAACACCTGTAACGCGGCCGTCTTTAATCTGAACGTCACTAACCGTAATCCCCTCGATAATGCGTGCGCCGTGCATTCGTGCGCCCTTGGCGAGTGACTGAGTAATGTCGGAGGGATTGGCCTGGCCATCGGTGGGTAAAAAGGCGGCACCCACCAAATCGCTAACATCCATGAGCGGCCAGAGGTCTTTCGCCTCATTTGGCGTTAGCAGCTCCATCTCCAACCCAAACGAGTGGGCGGTTGTTGCCTGGCGCTTGATCTCCGTCCAACGCTCTTCATTGTTGGCAAGACGCAGGCCGCCATTCCTTTTCCAGCCCGTGGCGAGCCCTGTTTCAGCCTCTAAGGTGTCATAGAGCTCAACAGAGTATTTTAGGAGGCGCGTGATCGATGCACTTGAGCGAAGTTGCCCAACAAGTCCTGCTGCATGAAAGGTCGATCCGCAGGTGAGCTGCCCACGTTCCAGCAAGACCACATCGGCATTATGTTCCTTAGCCAGGTGGTAGGCTGTTGAGCAGCCGATAATGCCGCCGCCGATAACGATGATTTCCGCGTGGGTGGGGAAGGGGGCGGTCATGGTATTTGCAAATCCTCTTTTAATGACAGAAGCGTCGCCTCGAACCGGGCGAGGTTTTCCGCTGTATAGGCCGAATAGTCAAAGTCCAATTCGGAATGAATCTCCGAGATCATGGACCACATTGTTTCGCGTAAAAGCGAGGCGCATTTCATCGCGGCATAAGCCCGCCAACGCCGCTCTGTCGGCGCCTCTTGGAAGTAGAGAGCGAGTATTTCCTGCTCTTGCTGTTTGCTGAGCTGATTGTTGGAGGCGAGATTAGCCAGATCGAACAGCGGACTGTTAAAGCCGGCATAATCCCAGTCGATTAGCCAAAGTCTTTCGCCATCATCGATGAGATTGGCGGGGAGGAGATCGTTGTGGGCAAAGACGAGGTCGATTGGACCCACTGCCTCTTCAAGCTTCTCGGTGATGTCCAGCAATCGGGGAAGCTTTTCAAGATGTGCGCTGCCACCCTCGCGAAGGCTGTGGGCATAGTCGCGCAAGACATGGAAGACCCAGAATGTCAGACAAGGTCCACGTAGCGTTCCAGGAATGTCCTGGTGAACACGCTTTATCATCTCCACCACACGAGGAAGGTTTTTGGGCTCACGGACGTCGGCTTCCCCAAAAACCTTGCCTTCGATGAAGCGTATGACGAGGACACCAGGCTCGGCATGGATAACTTCTGGTGAGATGCCGGCATCCGCCGCTGCACGGCTGGCAGCCAGCTCGTTAAAGCGCATGACCTGGTGCACCGGAATATCACCGCCCAGACGCACAACGTAAGTGCCCGACGCATCACTTACCTTGAAATTTATGTTCGTGATGCCCCCAACAAGCGCTTCTGCATGAACCTCGCCTTGCCAACAGGGAAGGGCAGTAACGCGGGCTTTTAGATCTTCTGTCATCATACGGCTTTCACTTAAGTAAGTCCCAATTGCGCTTTCGCACGCTTCGCGCCCGCGGTGATGAGGCGGTCTGCGATAATCGCGATGAAGGCAACACAAAGCCCGGCCACGATGCCTCGTCCCGTATCGGCCTTGGTGAGGGCGATATAAACCTCTTGCCCAAGCTCGCGCGTGCCGACGAGTGCGGTGATAACCAGCATCGAAAGGGCCAGCATGATGGTTTGGTTTATGCCCAGCATGATCTCTGGCAGGGCCAAGCGAAGTTTCACCTTAACGAGTAACTGCCATGGCGTGCAGCCCGTCACCAGTCCCGCCTCAATAAGCTGCGGGTCCACCCGGCGGATACCGTGCATGGTGTAACGCACCGCAGGGGCAAGCGCATAGGCAACGACCGCAATCATCGCGGCGAAGTCACCGACACGGAAAAGCATGACGACCGGCATCAAATAGACGAAGGAGGGTAGGGTCTGAAGCGTATCG
>CAXMNO010000266.1:0-2429 GCA_964194655.1 uncultured Acidimicrobiia bacterium | reverse complement strand
AAAGAAGAGCAAGGCTCCAAACTTCCAGCGATGGAAGAAGTCATGCCTGAAGTTTTCACTCAATTGAACGACGTTCGGGCCCGTTTGGAAGGGCATTATCAAGATATGCAGGATATCGAGTTTACCGTGCAGCGCGGTAAGCTCTATATGCTGCAGACCCGCTCGGGCAAGCGCACGGCGAATGCAGCGCTCAAAATCGCAGCCGATCTTTGCCGCGAGGGCGTGATCGATGAGGCGGAAGCCGTTATGCGCATTGATCCGGCATCCCTCGATCAGCTTTTGCATCCGACATTGGACCCCGAGGCCGATCGCAAGGTCGTCGCGCGTGGTCTTCCAGCGTCACCGGGGGCAGCGACCGGCAAGGTCTACTTCACGGCTGATGAAGCCGAAGAACGTGCGGGTGCCGGGGAGAAGATCATTTTGTGCCGGGTGGAAACCAGCCCCGAGGATATCCACGGCATGCATGCAGCCGAAGGGATTGTGACTACGCGTGGCGGCATGACGAGCCATGCGGCGGTGGTTGCGCGTGGCATGGGCCGTCCTTGTGTGTCAGGCGCGGGCGAGCTTCGGATCGACTATAAGCTCAGGGTCATGCGTGTGCTTAGCACTGAAATCAAGGAAGGTGACATTATTACCATCGATGGCGCGACGGGCGAGGTTATGTTGGGTGAGGTCGCGACGATCCAGCCTGAGCTTTCTGGCGACTTCGGCACGATCATGGAATGGGCCGATGCCAGGCGCCGGATGGGGGTTCGCGCCAATGCGGAAACACCGGCAGACTGTCGTGTCGCACGGGATTTTGGTGCAGAAGGTATAGGCCTTAGCCGTACCGAGCACATGTTCTTTGACGCAGATCGCATCGTCGCTGTGCGGCAGATGATCTTGGCAGAGAGCGCGGAAGGGCGCAGGCGCGCGCTTGAGAAGATCATTCCCATGCAACGCCAGGATTTTATTGAGATCTTCAAGATCATGTCTGGGCTGCCGGTCACAATACGCCTCCTTGACCCGCCGTTGCATGAGTTCTTGCCCCATGCGAAGGCGGAGATGCTGCAGGTGGCGGAGGCTGTTGGCGTTTCTGAAGAACATATGCGCGCGCGCGTCTTGAAGCTCAAAGAGACGAACCCGATGCTTGGGCACCGGGGATGCCGCCTTGCGATGACCTACCCGGAAATTTATGAGACCCAAGTGCGCGCCATTATTCAAGCAGCCGTCGAGGTCCATAAGGAGACCGGCGAGACGGTTGAACCGGAAATTATGATCCCGCTGATCGCCTGGAGCGAGGAACTTAAGGTTCTGAAAAAGCTTGTGGATGACACAGCTCAGGACGAAATCAAAAATGCGGGTGTGGAGATCCCTTATCTCATCGGCACCATGATCGAATTACCGCGCGCTTGTCTGCGTGCAGGTGCCATTGCTAAGGAAGCAGAGTTCTTTTCCTTTGGCACCAATGATCTAACCCAAACCACCTTTGGTCTTAGCCGTGACGATGCAGGGAACTTCCTCGGTGCCTACGAGCAACGCGGTGTGATCCAGCAGGACCCCTTCATTTCCCTCGATCCCAAGGGGGTAGGAGAGCTCGTCGAGATAGCAGTAGAACGAGGCCGTGAGGCGCGTCCCGATATCAAACTCGGTATTTGTGGCGAGCATGGCGGTGACCCAGCATCCATCCACTTCTGCGAATCAGTAGGGCTCGATTATGTCTCCTGCTCGCCTTTCAGAGTGCCGATTGCCCGCTTGGCCGCAGCTCAAGCAGCGCTGGCGAAAAAGTGATTTAACCCTAAGGACAAGTGCACTGGTTAAGCACCTGGCCCGACGCGTTTGGCCTTTTGTATTTCCGTCTCCAGCGCCTGCAGGAACTTTGATCGATCCTGCTTGGTGAAGCCCGCGTTGTAGCTTTGGACCTGGCCGCTTTCGCGCAAGGTCGTCATGAGATCACGCATGGCGCGTGCCATACCTATCGAATCTTCGGTGAAAGCTCTGCCATTGGGCGCCAAGGCGACGGCCCCTTGCTTTACGCAGCGATCGGCAAGGGGCACGTCGGAGGTGATTGCGATATCGCCGGGGCCAATCCGCTCGGCAATCCAATCATCAGCCACGTCCAGTCCATCTGGTACATGAACCCGCTCCACCAAAGGTCCTTCCGCCATGCGCAGCCACGCGTTGGAGATGATATAGGTCTTAAGGCCATGGCGGGCTGCGACCTTCATTATTTCATCCTTTACAGGGCAGGCATCGGCATCGACGTATATTTCGGTCATGGTGGTGAAGTTACTCTATCTCGGTGATGGTCTTCGTGTTGGCGGAACTAAGTGGTGTTTGGCACATCTCAAGATGCAGCCGCCCCCCGGTCTCGTAGGGCTGGGCCAAAACGGCTTCCTCGTTCAGCTCGATGCCAAGACCTGGCTCTTGCGGGGCGAGGAGGAAACCCT
>CAXMNO010000265.1:0-15603 GCA_964194655.1 uncultured Acidimicrobiia bacterium | reverse complement strand
CATTCCCAATTTAAAAACATCATGTATCGCAAGGGTGCGCAGGATAAAAAGCGCGCTAAAGAGTTTGCGCGCTTGACGAGGGAGATTATTGTCGCCGCAAAATCGGGCTTGCCGGAACCGGATAATAACCCTCGCCTGCGTGGTGCCATTCAAGCCGCACGTGCCGCCAATATGCCCAAGGACAATATCGAGCGCGCGCTCAAGAAGGTCGCAGGTGGCGAGGACGATACGAACTATGAGGAGATCCGCTACGAAGGTTTTGGGCCTGGCGGCGTTGCCGTAATCGTGGAATCCATGACTGATAACCGCAATCGCACGGCCTCGGAGGTGCGTACGGCCTTCGCCAAAAATGGCGGCACGCTGGGGGAAACGAACAGCGTCTCCTACCTCTTCGATCGTCTGGGGTTTGTTATCATTGATGCAGATAAGGCGAGCGCGGATGAAATGTTCGAGGCGGCGGTTGAAGCCGGTGCCAGTAACGTTGAAAGCGGTGAGGATCTTCACGAAATCACCTGCGATCCAAATGATCTTTCAGAGGTACGTGACGCGTTGAGTGAGCGGTTCGGGGACCCGAAGGAAGCTTATCTAGGTTGGAAACCGCAAACGGAGATCGCTGTGGATGAGAATGCCGCGGGCACGCTTTTGAAGCTGCTTGAGGCGCTGGATGACAACGACGATGTCCAACGGGTATCGGCGAATTTTGAGATTACCGAAGACGTGATGGTGCGTCTGACCGCCTAAAAGTGGTTCGGGGGTGAAAGGCGAAGAGAAAGACGCATGCGTGTACTAGGATTAGATCCAGGGCTGCGTAACACCGGATGGGGTGTGATCGAATCGCATGGCAATCGTCTCAGCCATGTGGCCAATGGCGTTGTTCGCTCCAACCCCAAGGAGGAGTTGGCCGAGCGGCTTTTGGCGCTGCACGAGGGGATTAAAGAAGTCGTCGAGAGCTTCCAGCCCGACTTCGCGGCTGTCGAGACGACGCTCGCCAATAAGAACCCCTCATCCACCTTGAAGCTTGGAATGGCTCGCGGCATCGCATTGCTGACACCTGCCTCACTTGGCGTTCCGATGGGTGAATACCTGCCGATGATCGTCAAAAAGGCTGTGGTCGGCACAGGCCATGCCGATAAGAATCAGGTCGAGATGATGGTGCGTCGCCTTTTGCCGGGCTGTGAGATTTCAACCTCGGATGCCTCGGATGCCTTGGCTGTTGCGATTTGTCATGCCCATAACTTGACGACGCGCGGGCACTGGAATGCGCGTGGCCTTGGTGATGCGGTGGGGACGTCATGATCGGAAAGCTGACCGGAAAGCTGGATGATACCGGCGAGGATTGGGCATTGATCGACGTTTCCGGCGTTGGTTATATCGTTTTCGCCTCTCGCCGGACATTGGGCTGGTTGGGCGATTCCGGTGGAGCCTGTTCGCTTTTAATCGAGACGCATGTGCGCGAAGATCACATCCACCTCTTCGGGTTTGTCGATGCCGCCGAACGCGATTGGTTTCGCTTGCTTTGCACAGTTCAAGGCGTGGGCGCGAAGGTGGCGCTTTCAGTCCTCTCGATTTTACCGCCTGAGGAGCTGGTTCAAGCAATTGCCGCCCAAGATAAGACGGCTCTCACGCGCGCCAATGGCGTGGGATCAAAGGTCGCGGGCCGGATTGTCACTGAGTTGAAAGATAAGGCAGGGTCTATCGCCCTTGGCCCCGTCGCGGTGGTGGCGGGTGTTGGCGTGGCTTCTAGCGCTGGCGGCGTTTCGGAAGACGCGGTTTCAGCCTTGGTCAATTTGGGCTATCGCCGGACCGAGGCATTTGGCGCGGTCGCTCGAGTCACCTCACAATTAGGTAGCGATACCCCTGTTGAACGGCTTATCACGGCCGGATTGAAGGAGTTGGCTTCATGAGCGACGACCGCGTGGTGACGCCAAGCTTCGGCGATGGGGACTTGCATGAAAGGTCTCTCCGCCCGGAACGGCTTGAGGATTTTATTGGCCAGCGTCAGCTTCGCGAGAACCTCGGCGTCTTTGTCGAGGCGGCAAAATCGCGCAACGAGGCGCTCGATCACGTTCTTTTCTATGGGCCCCCGGGGCTCGGCAAAACGACACTCGCCCAAATCGTGGCGCGCGAGATGGGGGTTGGCTTTCGTGGGACCTCCGGTCCTGTCATTGCGCGTGCAGGCGATCTAGCCGCGATTCTCACAAATCTACAGCCGCGCGATGTGCTCTTTATCGATGAAATTCACCGGCTTTCTCCGGCTGTGGAAGAAATTCTCTACCCGGCGATGGAGGATTTCCGGCTCGATTTGATTATAGGCGAAGGGCCTGCCGCACGCTCGGTCCAGATTGATTTGCCGCCCTTTACCTTGGTGGCTGCGACGACCAGGTCTGGCCTCATTACAACACCGCTGCGCGAACGGTTTGGTATTCCCTTGCACTTGAGCTTCTATGAGGTGGACGAGCTGGAATTTATCGTCTCGCGCGGTGCCCGTTTGCTGGATATGAGCTTAACGGCTGATGGCGCGCACGAGATTGCTAAGCGTTCGCGCGGGACACCACGTGTCGCCTCCAGGCTTTTGCGCCGGGTCCGCGATTTTGCCGCTGTGGCCGGGACCAAATCTATCTCCGCCGTTCATGCCGATGGCGCCTTGCGGCGCTTGGGCGTTGATGAGCAAGGGCTGGACGCGATGGATAGGCGCTACCTCACTTGCATTGTCGAGAACTATGGCGGGGGTCCGGCTGGTGTGGAAACGATTGCGGCCGCTCTCTCCGAGCAACGCGATGTTTTGGAAGAGGTAATCGAGCCCTACCTGATCCAAAAAGGCTTGGTTCAGCGCACGCCGCGCGGGCGCATGGTGACAGCGGGTGGTTTTGGTTATCTCGGCATCGATCCGCCCAAAGATTACCGTCAGAGATTGGCCCAGCAATTCGATATGCTGGAGACACTGGGGAATGGCGAGCTCGATCTGCAAGAGGAAACGGGGTCGTGACGACGCTAAGTGGGCATATCGAGCGCGGCCTTCATCGCTTTCCAGTGCGTGTCTACTACGAGGATACGGATGCGGGTGGAATTGTTTATCACTCGCAGTATCTAAACTACGCAGAACGGGCGCGCACAGAGCTGTTGCGGTGCTTGGGCGTTCAGCAATCGGCTATTCGCCTGGATCATGGCATTCTCTTTGCTGTCCGGGATTGCCGGGTTGAGTTTAAGAGGCCAGCCAAATTCGATGACCTGCTGGAGGTCCGCTCGCGTCTCGTGAATCTCAAAGGCGCGACGCTGGGTGCCAGCCAAGAAATTTGGCGCGATGAGGATTGTTTGGTCACGCTGGATCTTCGAATTGCCGCCGTCGGAGAAAATGGCCGTGCGGCGCGCATTCCTAGCGAACTTAAGGAACTTGTGAAACTTCAACAGGATTAAGTGATGCAAGAGCAGATTGTCGATGCCTTGGATTTGGGCGATTCGGTCATCCAAAACCTCTCCGCCTGGGGCTTGTTTTTGGAAGCGGACATTATTGTTAAAATTGTGATGGTGGTCCTTGTCTTGGCCTCTTTTTGGTCTTGGGCGATTATCTTCGACAAGGTGCTTCGCTTGCACAAACTGCGCCGGAAGGCGACCTCTTTTGCGGACGATTTCTGGTCTGGGGGCTCGCTGGAAGACCTCTATGACCGACTGGGGCCGCGCGACCTTGACCCTATGGGATTGATTTTTGCCTCTGCCATGCGGGAATGGCGCCGGGCAGCATCGGTTGGAAATGGTAGCGGCGAGCGCAATACGGCCAGCCTGCAGCAGCGTATCGAGCGGGTGATGGATATCACGCTGGGCCGCGAGATGGAAAAGCTTGAGCGGCAGATGATCTTCCTAGCCTCGGTTGGCTCATCGGCACCCTTCGTCGGGCTCTTTGGCACGGTTTGGGGTATCATGAACGCCTTTACCTCGATTGCTGCTTCCCAGAACACCAGTATCGCGGTGGTGGCACCGGGCATCGCGGAGGCCCTCTTCGCCACGGCGCTCGGCCTGGTCGCCGCAATTCCGGCGGTTATCGCTTACAACAAGATTTCGAGCGATTTGGACCTCTATTCCGGGCGCCTTGAAGCTTTCGCCGGGGAGTTCGCCGCCATCTTGTCCCGCCAACTTGAAGAGCGGAGGTAGGAACCATGGCAGTCGCCCTGCACGGTGGGAACAGACGGGTAAAGCGTCGCTCTGGCCGCAGAAGGTTGATGAGCGACATCAACGTCACACCCTTTGTTGATGTGATGCTGGTCCTCCTGATCGTCTTTATGGTGACAGCGCCGCTTTTGACCGTCGGTGTCCCTGTCGATTTGCCAAAGGCGCAGGCCCAATCACTCGTTGCGCCTGTAGAACCGTTGGTCGTTTCGGTCGATTCCGAAGGTATAATTTATATTCAAGATACCGAAGTGCCGCTCGAAAACCTGATCCCCCGCTTGGCAGCCATCACCGAGAATAAGACCGACACGCGAATCTATATTCGTGGCGATCGTTCTATCGATTACGGGCAAGTCATGCGCGTGATGGGACGGATAAACGCCGCGGGCTTCACCCGTGTTGCGCTCATAACCGAAATACCTAAAATCGGGGCGGATGGCTGAATGCGTGGCGGCTACATCTTCTCTGGCAGTCTGCACCTGGCCCTAATGGTCCTGGTGATATTTGGGTTGCCTAATTGGTGGAAAGCCTTGCCGCCGGAGAGGCTTATCGCAGTCGACTTGATTATTTCAGGGGAGATTGAAGAGCAAAGTCCACCTGAAAAAGCCCCCGACCCGGAACCTGAACCACGCGCGGAAGAGCCAGAGCCGAAGGTGGAACCCAAACCCGAGACACCCAAAGAGCCTGAAGTGGCGGCACTTCCCACGCCCGCCGCTCCCCCACCAGCGCCGGAGCCAGAGCCTCTCCCCACCGTCGCGCCACCTAAGCCAAAGCCTGAACCTGTCGTTGAGCCGGAGCCTGAGCCCGAACCAGAGCCAGAGCCCGAACAAGTGGCCGAGGTGCCCGAGCGCCCGGACCCGCCCGCGCCGCGCCGTGCGCCGCGCGATAAGGTGGTCGCCAAGGATGACCAGAAGCGCAAGGCGCCCGAGGAAGAGGATCGGTTGGATTCGATCATCAATAGCGTTTTAAAAAATGCTGAAAAAAAAGAACCAACACCGCGTCCCCAACCAGCCCAGGCGCAGCTCGCCGGGCGCCCGCAGACTTCAGCCTTGCAGCAGCGCGAAATCGCCCTTTCAATCAGAAATCAGCTGAAGCGCTGTTGGCGCATCGAGCCAGGAGCGCGCGAAGCCGAGAGCTTGATTATCGAAATGCGTGTGCGTTTCCATCCAGACGGTGAGGTTCGCACGGCGGAAATTCTAGACGGGGAACGTCTTTTAACTGATGCTTTTTTCCGCAGTGCCGCGGAAAATGCACGCCGTGCTGTTTTGCAATGCAGTCCCTATTCCCTGCCATTGGACAGCTATAGCTTTTGGCAGCAAGTAACACTCGTATTTGATCCAAGGGAGATGTTCGGCTTATGAGGATTTGGCGCTTTCGCTCACCAGCTGCGGTTTTTATCGCTTTGTTTCTCCTTGTTACGCCTTCATGGGCGCAGAGTGAGGGTGGGCCGGTCATCGTTGTCGATGAAGGTTTCGTCGATCCTCTGCCTTTGGCGGTGACGGAATTCTTTGGAGAGTTGGACGAAGAAATTCAAACGGGTCGCGATATCGCTGGTGTGATTTCCGCGAATTTGGAACGCAGCGGCCTCTTTAGGCCCATCGATCCGGCGGCCTTCATCCAGTCCGTTCCCTCGTTGCATAACTCTCCAAGATTCGGTGATTGGCGCTTGATCAATGCGGAGGCCCTTATTAGCGGTGCCATCCAGGTGCAGGGCGACGGTCGGCTTCGAGTCGAATTCAGACTGTGGGACGTCTTTGGCGAATCGCAGATGACGGGGCTCGCTTACTTTACGACTCCGGGCAATTGGCGGCGCGTCGCACATATCATTTCGGATGCGATCTATAAACGATTGACCGGTGATGATGGCTATTTCGATACACGCATTGTTTATATCGCCGAATCGGGTAACCAAACACGCCGCCGCAAGCAGCTCGCAATAATGGATCAAGATGGGGCGAATCACCGCTTTTTGACGAACGGTGATGAAATTGTCCTGACTCCGCGATTTTCGCCGACCACGCAGGAAATTACCTACATGGTCTTTAAGAAGATCAATGGCCGCGATGTGCCGCGTGTCTACCTCTATAATCTCAATACCGGCCAGCAGCAAGTCTTGGGGCAATTTCCCGGTATGACCTTTGCACCCCGATTCGCGCCCAGTGGCAACGAGGTGGTGCTATCGCTCGCACAAGACGGAAATACCGAGATTTATCTGTTGGATTTGCCAACGCGAACCGAACGGCGCTTAACCAATCATCCGGCGATTGATACTTCACCCTCTTTCGCGCCAGACGGTGCGCGCCTCGTTTTCAATTCTGACCGCAGTGGGCGTCCTCAACTTTATGTGATGGCGCGCGATGGAAGGAACGTCAAACGCATCTCTCGCGGCCTCGGCAGCTACTACACGCCGGTCTGGTCGCCGCGCGGTGATTGGATCGCTTTCACCCGCCAATATAAGGGCGAATTCTATATCGGCGTGATGCGCTCCGATGGTACGGGAGAGCGAATGATTGTGCGAGATTACAACGTCGAAGCACCGACTTGGGCGCCTAATGGGCGGGTCATTTCCTTCTTCCGTTCGACACCTGCGGACGCTTCGGGAAAATTTCAACGCAAGCTTTATACTATCGACGTCACGGGTTATAACGAAAGAGAACTTGTCACGCCGCTGGACGGTGCGGACCCGGCGTGGTCCCCCTTGATTCCTTGAGGGGCGACGTTTATAGTCCGCGCACGAAAATCGGCGGAATTCCGCCGTTCTTCTGGGATTGGTCTAAAAAATGTCCTTAGAATGTTTAAGATTGATCCTGGGCTTACGCAAAACTGCCTCTTCGTATACCGGGGGGGTTCAAGAAAGGGCAGGCCATGCGCTTAAAAATTCTTACCCTATTTGCCACGCTTTTGCTTTTGGGTGCTTGTGCATCAGCCGATGACGAGCAAGCTAGCACCGGTAGCGACGGCGCAGCTGCGAGTGGGACTGATAGTTCCGTCTCAAGCAACGCTATTCCTGGGCCGCAAGCCGGATCGCAGGAAGATCTAACGGTCAATGTTGGCGATCGCGTTTTCTTTGATTTCGACAGCAGTGAGTTGCGGGCGGATGCGCGCGAGACGACTGATCGCCTCGCGGTGTGGCTTGGAAATCATCAAGGCGTCACTTTGACTGTTCAAGGTCACGCCGACGAAAGGGGTACGACGGAATACAACCTCGCACTCGGTGACCGTCGGGCCTCTGCTGTGCGCGATTATCTAATCGCACTGGGTGTTTCGCCCAATCGTCTCTCGACGATTTCTTATGGCGAAGAAGTCCCGGCTGTAACCGGACAGGGCGAGTGGGCTTGGAACCAAAACCGTCGCGGCCAGTTCCAGGTCAACTAAGCTTTCGATCTAAGCTATGGCGATTTGGGCGGTAACGCCGGAAACGTCTGTATTTTAAGATAGCGTTGTGCCGCCGGGAATGCCCGGCGGCCCTTTGCTATTCTTAGATCGCAGTGAACCGTCTATTGGCCCTTGGCCCGATTCGTCATATTTTTGACAAGTTGGCGAGCTAATGAAACCTTTGCCAAAGATTGTTGGCTTATGGGGACAGACGCGTTTTCAAGCTCAAACAATTGCCCACTTATTTGTTTGTGGCGGAAGCGCGCTAAGCCGATATGCCACAGCCGACCCAGTGGCTGAGGAGGGAAAATGTTATACGGCGGTGATAATCGAGCGAAAATCTACAGCGCCGGCGATAATTGTCGCCGGGCATTTCACTGCTTGATGGGGGCAATGTTATTTGTTGGTGCGACTTATCTGTCTATTCCCAGCCCCGCTTTTGCCCAGCAATCCGATGTCCAGGCCCTTTCTAATCGAGTGGCTCGCCTGCAAAGGGAAATCCAGGATCTTCAACGCGCTTTTTATAAGGGCGAAGATATTCCAGCTCCCAGCAGTCTTTCCTCGGGCGGTGGTGTGGCTGAGGGGCAGGCCGCGCGAATTAACGAGCGCCTCTCCCAATTCGAGAATGCTCTCAGATCCTTGACGGGGCAGGTTGAAGAACAGGGCTTTAAGCTTGATGAAATGAGCAGACGACTCGACCAATTGGTCGTCGATGTCGATCGCCGCCTTTTGGCTTTGGAATCGGGTGCGACCTCTAGCGTACAGCCGCAGGTGGGGACGTCTCAGACCCAGCCCTTAATCAGTGGTGCAAGCGGATCGACTGCTAGCGGGGCAACATCTTCGACAGGGTCGCTACAAAGTACGCAACCGGGCACCCTTGGAACTGTCTCTGAAAGTGATTTGGCCGCGTTCCAAAGTAAAAAGGTCGAGCTGGCCGATGACAATGCTGGCGAAACATCCTCTCAAACCGCGACACGAAGCAGCGCATCGGAGACTTACGTCTTGCAAGGGGATACACCGCAAGCGCGCTACCAATATGCCTTTTCCCAATTGCGCCAGGCCAACTACGCAGAGGCGGAGCTGGCTTTGCGAAGCTTTATCAAACAGCATCCAGATGACCCCCTTGCTGGCAATGCGCAGTATTGGCTGGGTGAGACCTACTATGTCCGCGGCGATTATCGGAACGCGGCGGTCACTTTTGCTGAGGGCTACAAGAACTATCCCGATGGCCAGAAGGCTTCAGACAATTTGTTGAAGCTCGGTCTTTCGCTCTCTTCCCTTGGTGCCACCGACGATGCTTGCGCGACGTTTTCAGAGTTGGCGCGCCGCTATCCCAATGCGCCGAGTTCCATCACACGCCGGGTCTCGTTGGAGAGCCAGAAGCTTAGCTGCCCGTAAGCAACAGGCGAATCGGCGTGGCGGTTTGGGGTAAGCTCAAGCATGACCCAAGATCCTTCCATCGAAGTCCGAGCTAGCGCCACGCCCTACAGGAAAGACGCTTTTGCGAAAGCGATGGCGGCGCTTGGGCCTTTCGAGCCCTCGCCTCATATCGCACTCGGCGCATCAGGCGGTGCAGACAGCACGGCGCTGCTGGTTCTTTTAGCGGATTGGGTTCAAACGCTTAATGGCAAGCTTTCGGTATTCACCGTGGACCACGGCCTACGCCTTGAAGCTGCATCGGAGGCAGATGAGGTCGCAAGGCTATGCGCGCGTCTAGGCGCGTCCCATCGGACTTTAGTGTGGGAAGGCCCGAAGCCGACAAGCGGTATCCAGGAGGCCGCTCGCGCCGGACGCTATCGCCTGCTCGAGGAAGCGTGCCGAAGAGCGGGTATCCTTCACTTAGCGCTTGCCCACCAGCGAGATGATCAGGCAGAGACGTTCCTTATTCGTCTGGGACGGGGCAGTGGGCTTGCTGGCCTGGCAGGAATGCCGCAGGTCCGTTTTCTCCCGAGCCTCCGGGTCATCCGGCCTTTGCTTGGTGCCCAAGCGCGAGCGCTTCGGGCCTTTTTGAGAGCAGAAGGGTGCTCGTGGGTGGAGGACCCTTCCAATCAAGATCGCCGTTTTGCGCGTGTGCGTGTCCGCACTCTCCTTCGGGAATTGGATCACGATGGTTTCCAAGCCGAGAGGTTAGGTGCCGCCGGTCGCACGTTGGCAGGTGAGCGAAGAGAGGTGGAAGAGAAGGTCGCGAAATTCTTGGCCCGCGCGCTTCAACTTTACGCTTGGGGCGGTGCGGCGTTGGATCGCCATGAATTTTCGAGCGCTGTTAAAGAAGAGAAGGTCGCAGCACTGGGGCAGCTCTTGCAAAGTCTCGGTGGCCACAGCTACCCACCGCGTAGCGAGGCAGTGAAAAGCTTACTTTCCCGCATGGAAGGGAGCGCCTTTGCCGGTGCGACGCTCGCAGGTCTAAGGATCGAGGCATCAAATAGTAGTTTCTACTTCTATCGCGAATCGCGAGGTCTTCAGGCATTGCCCATAAAACCAGGCTGCAAAGCGCGCTGGGATGGCCGTTTCGATGTGACCTTAAGCGATGGAAAAGGCCTGCCTCGTGCGAAAGCCCTTGAGGTTGCGCCACTGGGGATGGCGGGCTGGAAGCTTTGTAAAGAGGCGCTTGGGGTGAACGCCGAGGAATTACATGCCTCTCGCGCCGTTCCCAGCGTGCGGGGTGAGCTTCATCGTTTCGCAATAACTTTACCGGCTCTTTGGGGCGATTTGGGGCTGCTTTCCCAACCCCATTTAGGGTATAATCGAGGGGACTGGGGAGGTGGTGCGATTTTTCAGGCGCATTTTCGCCCGGAAAAGCCAACTACGAGGCTCTTTACGCTTGTTTAGCCGTAATATCGCATTATCTCTAGAACGTCTGATTGGAAGCGGTTCGCCGGGAGCATAACCGTTTTCGAAATTTGTAGCGAAAGTAACCGAAAAGGCCCGAATTACCGTGAACTTCAGCCGCAACGCCGTTTTATGGATTGTCATCCTCCTGCTGATCTTTGCCCTGTTCAACCTGTTCCAGGGCTCGACCGGGCGCGGGCAACCGGGGGAGGAACCCTTTACGACCTTCCTCGATAGCGTTGAAGCACGTGATGTGACCGAGGTAACGATCCAAGGTACGCAGATCACCGCGACGCTTAAGGGTGGGGAGCAAATCCAGACCATCGCGCCGGACCGAGTCGACATCAACACGCTAGAAGCGTGGCGCCAAAAGGGCATTCAGGTTCAAATCGCGGAAGAGGAAAGCGGCAACACCCTGCTGCACATCCTGATCAACTGGTTCCCGATGCTGCTTTTGATCGGTGTTTGGATCTTCTTCATGCGGCAAATGCAAGGCGGCAGCGGCAAGGCCATGGGCTTTGGCAAGTCAAAGGCCCGGCTTTTGACCGAAAAACTGGGCCGCATCACTTTTGATGAAGTTGCTGGCATTGACGAGGCCAAGCAGGAACTTGAGGAGGTTGTGGAATTCCTTCGTGATCCGCAGCGTTTCCAACGCTTGGGGGGCAAGATTCCTAAGGGCTGCTTACTCGTTGGCCCTCCGGGTACGGGCAAGACCCTCCTAGCGCGCGCCATCGCGGGCGAGGCGAACGTTCCGTTCTTCACGATTTCAGGTTCTGACTTTGTTGAAATGTTCGTCGGTGTGGGTGCCAGCCGTGTCCGCGATATGTTCGATCAGGGTAAAAAGAACGCGCCTTGCATCATCTTTATAGATGAAATTGATGCCGTGGGCCGCCATCGCGGCGCTGGTCTTGGCGGCGGCAATGACGAGCGCGAGCAAACTTTGAACCAGCTGTTGGTGGAGATGGATGGCTTCGAGGCGAACGAGGGTGTGATTTTGATTGCAGCCACCAACCGCCCCGACGTTCTTGATCCAGCCTTGCTGCGTCCAGGCCGTTTCGACCGTCAGATTGTCGTTCCCAATCCTGATGTTTTGGGGCGCTCGAAAATCTTGAAGGTGCATATGCGCAAAGTCCCCTTGGCGCCTGATGTGGATCCGAAGGTGATTGCCCGTGGCACACCTGGTTTCTCAGGTGCCGATTTGGCGAACCTTGTGAACGAAGCAGCTCTCCTCGCCGCGCGTTCCAATAAGCGTGTCGTGACCATGTCTGACTTCGAGACGGCGAAGGATAAGGTCATGATGGGGGCCGAACGCCGCTCGATGGTCATGACGGAACATGAGAAGGAAATGACCGCTTACCACGAGGCAGGTCATGCCTTGGTGAGCGTCTTCGAGGAAGGCAATGATCCGCTGCACAAAGTGACGATCATTCCGCGTGGGCGTGCTTTGGGCTTGACTATGAACTTGCCTGAACGCGATCGCCTTTCGATCAGTTACCGCGAACTGAAGGCCCGTCTGGCCATGATGTTCGGTGGCCGCGTTGCCGAAGAGCTGATCTACGGCAAGGAAAACGTGACCACAGGCGCTTCCAACGATATTCAACAGGCAACCAGCACGGCGCGCTCCATGGTGACCGAGTGGGGCATGAGCGATAAGCTTGGCCGCCTGCGTTATGTTGATAATCAGGAAGAAGTCTTCCTTGGCCATTCAGTGACCCGCTCGCAGACCATGTCTGCCGAGACGTCCAAGATGATCGATAATGAAATCCGTAAGTTGATTGAAGACGCTGAGAAGAGAGCCACTGAGATATTGACAGATAACATCGATGATCTGCATCGGGTGAGCAGCGCTCTTCTCGAATATGAGACGCTATCAGGTGCTGATGTGCAGCTTTTGATCGATGGCGGCACTATCGATCGCAGTGATGACAGCGATGAAGGTGCCAGCGGCCATCGTTCCTCGGTGCCCTCAAGTGGCAAGGCGCGCAAGCCTGATAGTTCATCTGGTGGTATGGAGCCCGAGCCGCAGCCGGGTACTTAGGTTTACCGTCAAATTCAAAGATACTTTCGAAACCCCGCTCAAAACAGCGGGGTTTCCTTTATAAGGAAAGACAAGGCGAAAGCGCACCTATGGTATAGAGCACTTTCAGCAAAAGTGTGTGCGGTTTTGCGTCCGGAAAGTGCGTAATAATAAGAGCTTAGAGCACTTTCAGCAAAAGTGTGTGCGGTTTTGCGCCCGGAAAGTGCGTAGTCATAAGAGCCTAGAACACTTTCAGCAAAAGTGTGTGCGGTTTTGTGCCTGGAAAGTGCGTAATCATAAGAACTTAAAGCGATTTTCATGATCGAGGGATCATTAAAAGTGCTCTAGGGCGCTCCAATTGGGACGGGAACTTTCGTTGTTGGACGGCAGATCATTAAGTTTACGGCCACTGGGCATTTCAGGCCCATCTGAGGCTGGTCCTTCGAGTTGGAGACTGGCAGGCGGACCGCTGCGATTTAGCCGGGTAGAAGCCGTAGTAAGGCGTGGGGAGGCCATAATCACCCGCGCAATTTTGGCACCACATGAGCTGGAGGCTTGGGCTGAAAGCAAGGGACTGGCAGCCGAGCTCGCATCAAGGCTTTCAGCTTTAACAAGCGCACGTGCTGATTTTGCCGGCTTGTCCCTCCGTCGGCCGGTGGTCATGGGTATCATCAATGCGACGCCCGATTCTTTTTCCGATGGCGGCGATCATTTTGATACCGCCCGCGCCATCGATGGCGGGTTAGCGATGTGGGAGGCGGGCGCTGGAATCCTCGATGTGGGTGGTGAATCGACACGGCCCGGCGCAGCACCCGTGCCGCTGGAAGAAGAATTGCGCCGCGTCATTCCGGTCATCAAGGGGCTTGTAGCTAAAGGCGCTCGCGTTTCCATAGATACACGCCATGGAGCCGTTATGGCTGCTGCACTAGAAGCCGGTGCCGCAATAATAAACGACGTAACGGCGTTCACGGGCGACCCTCGGAGTCTTGCCGTCGCGGCGAAAAGCACTACCCCCGTCATTTTGATGCACATGCTGGGCGATCCCCAGACAATGCAGAAGGACCCAAGCTATAGCGAGGCGGCACTCGATATCCATGATTATCTGGAGGCTCGCGTTATCGCTTGCGAGGAGGCGGGAATAGAACGTGCGCGTATCTGCTTGGATCCTGGTATTGGGTTTGGGAAAACCTTGGCACATAACATGCAGATCATGGAGCAGTTGGCGATCTTCCACGATTTGGGCTGTCCGGTCTTGCTGGGCGCGAGCCGGAAATCCTTCATTTCCAAAATCTCCTCAGCCCCAGCGAAAGAAAGACTGGCCGGTTCGCTTGCAGCAGCCCTTGCGGGAGCTGCAAGAGGTGTGCAGATTTACCGGGTGCATGATGTCCGTGAAACAGTCCAGGCGCTTGCCGTTTGGCAAAAAATCGCGACGTCACCTGCTATCATTGGTGACGACAGCCGCAATTTGCAAAACAGCGGAGAATAATTCATGAATCGAAAGCTCTTCGGCACAGACGGTATTCGCGGACGCGCGAACTTGGAACCCGTGACAGCTGAGACGGCGCTGGCTGTGGCCAAGGCAACAGGGCTGGAGTTTCGCCGCGGCAATCATCGCCATAGCGTGGTTATTGGTAAGGATACCAGGCTTTCTGGCTATCTGTTGGAACCCGCGCTGACAGCAGGCTTCGTCGCAGTCGGCATGGATGTGATTTTGCTGGGGCCTGTTCCGACACCGACGGTTGGTATGTTGACCCGGACCTTGCGCGCGGACTTAGGCGTTATGATCTCAGCTTCCCACAATCCTTTTCAAGATAACGGGATCAAGCTTTTCGGGCCGGATGGCTATAAACTCTCAGACGCTACTGAAGCTCGGATCGAGGCGCGCATGGGAACGATGTTGCCTGAAGATCTCGCGCCCCCCGACAAACTCGGGCGTGCACGCCGCCTTGATGATGCGCTTGGCCGTTATATCGAATTTGCCAAGTCCACTTTCCCGCGCCAACTCCGGCTCGATGGATTGCGGATCGTCGTCGATTGCGCCAATGGCTCGGCCTATAAGGTGGCACCAGCCGTACTTTACGAACTAGGGGCAGAGGTCATCCCCATCGGCGTGTCGCCGAATGGTTTGAATATCAACGAGGGCTGTGGCGCGGTCTCGTCGGACGCGCTTTGCGCCGCCGTGTTAGAGCATAGAGCTGATCTTGGGATAGCACTCGACGGCGATGCAGACCGCGTCGTGCTTGCTTGCGAGCAAGGAAATCTCGTCGATGGCGACCAGGTCATGGCGCTCATTGCTGAGGATTGGAAGCGCGCGGGTCGTCTGGCCAAGGACACGATCGTCGCAACAGTCATGTCGAATCTCGGACTGGAACGGCACCTGGCAGAGAGGGGAATTACGCTCGAACGTACAACCGTCGGCGACCGCTACGTGGTGGAGCGTATGCGCGCGGGTGGTTTCAATCTAGGCGGGGAGCAATCGGGCCACATCGTGCTTTCAGACCACACAACGACCGGAGATGGCTTGATCGCAGCCCTTCAAGTCCTGGCCGTTCTTGTTCGTGAAGGCGGTCCTGCAAGCAAGGTAACGCGCCGCTTCACAGCATTGCCCCAGAAGATCACCAATGTGAAACTTCAAGGCGCGACACCACTTGAGAACCCCAAGGTGAAGGCGATTATTGCGGAGGTTGAGGCTGAACTCGGCGGCGCGGGTCGTCTCCTCATTCGCCCATCGGGGACCGAACCCGTCATCCGTGTCATGGTGGAAGCTGAGGAACTGGGCCAGCTAGAGGCCGCGATGTCCCGTGTGGTTGCGGCAATGCGCTCGCCTGTGAGACCGGACTGAGGAACGTAGCGGATTTCCTCCGCAAATATTTGCCCGGAACTAGCCGTAAAAAACATAATCTGAGTTACCGCTATAAATCCTAATCGGCAGTGTAGAAGCCAAGATTTCAATGGTTTCAAATACGCGCAAATCATAGAGCTGGTTCCTGAAGGGCCATATAAAATTGTCATTAGGTCGATTTTCCTCTAGGTAAAAATTTCATGGCTTGCAAATCAGCTCTTTGGGAGGTTGAAGTTTTGGAGTGCATAGATTGATGTTTATTCAGCGAGGTGCCCTGGTGTTCGAGTTGATGGGCGGCGGGCCAGGGGTTTGAAGAACTGTTGGTGGACGGCCGGTTCAAGTCTACGGAGGGCTTTGAGAAGCTCGAACGATTCGTCGA
>CAXMNO010000264.1:0-7428 GCA_964194655.1 uncultured Acidimicrobiia bacterium | reverse complement strand
TGAAGATGATCACCGGCTTCTTGACGCCGAGCGCTGGGACAGCCCTCGTGGAGGGTTTCGATGTCCGCCGCGCCCCCTTGGAGGTCAAAAGCCGCGTTGGGTATCTGCCTGAAGGCGCACCGCTTTATGGTGAGATGACGCCGGCTGCACTTTTGCGGTTTGTCGCCGAGCTTCGCGGACTATCGGGAAGCAAGCTGAAATCTCGCACGGATGATGTCGTCGAACGCCTGCAGCTCGAGAATGTTTATAACCGCCCAATTGACACCCTATCCAAAGGCTTCAAGCGCCGTGTTGGCCTCGCACAAGCGATCCTGCTCGACCCCGACATCCTCATTCTGGATGAGCCGACGGATGGGCTCGATCCCAATCAAAAGCACCAGGTGAGAGATCTGCTTAGCAGCATGGCCGGTGATAAAGTCATCGTCATCTCGACCCACATCCTTGAAGAGGTTCCGGCTATTTGCACAAGGGCCATCGTCATTGCCAAGGGACGGGTCCTGGCCGATGAGAGCCCAGCGGACCTGCAAGCGCGTTCGATCTATCACCGCGCGGTAGGCCTGACCCTATCCTCAGAAATTGCGGGCAAAGCGGAAGGCATCATTTCAGCGCTCCCTTCAGTCCGCGTGGTCGAGCATGAGGCGAGCGTCAATGGGCACACCCGCCTTATCGCCCTGCCAGAGACGGGGCAAGACCCTCTCGATGCGGTGCGCGATACACTAAGCAGCGCGGGCATCGAGGTAAGCGAAATCTTTCGAGAGCGCGGTCGCCTGGATGATGTCTTCCGGCAAATGACAACAGCATCGAGGGGCGGGGTCTAGGGGCAAATGGGACGTATTTATACAATCTGCCGCCGCGAGCTGCATACGAGTTTCACCTCGCCGCTGGCCTATGTCTTTATCGTTATTTTTCTGGCTCTTTCAGGCGGGCTGACTTTCTTTCTGGGTAGCTTTCTCGAACAAGGGACTGCCAGTCTCGGATCTTTTTTCCGCTGGCATCCGTGGCTTTATCTCGTCTTGATTCCAGCGATTGGCATGCGTCTTTGGGCAGAAGAACGCAAAACGGGCACTTTGGAGTTCCTCCTTACTCTCCCAGTCACAACGGGTGAAGCGGTCATCGGAAAATTTCTTGCTGCCTGGATTTTCACCGGCATCACCTTGGCCTTGACCTTCCCGATGTGGATTACCGTCAATTACCTTGGTGCGCCTGATAACGGCATTATCTTTGCAGCTTATCTCGCAAGTTGGTTGATGGCAGGTGCCTTCCTCGCCATTGCCGCCTGTGCCTCTGCGCTGACAGAAAATCAGGTGATTGCCTTCGTCCTCTCGGCTGCCACCTGCTTTCTCTTCATGATGAGCGGTTTGGATCTCGTTCAGGCCCTCTTTCAGGGTTGGGCGCCGGAGGCATTGCTGCAAGCTGTCGCGGGTTTCTCCCTGCTGGGGAATTTTCAGTCGATCGCCCAAGGTGTTCTCGACCTTAGAAGCCTCATCTATTTCGGATCGCTGATCGCGCTCGGCCTCGTGATCAATACCGCGATCGTCGAGATTAAGAAGGGTTAAAGCCGTGCAGGATAAAAGCGCAAAAGAACGCCGAAACGGCGCCGATGGATCGGCTCGCAATCTCCTTGCCATTGCTTTGGCGGTCGTGATTTTCGTGACGATCAACGTCTGGGCCGGAACAGCGCTGAAGTCCGAGCGCATCGATCTGACTGAGGAGCAGCTATTCACTCTCTCCGAGGGAACGCGTCAAGTTCTAGCTTCCATCGAAGAGCCAATTACTCTGCGCCTTTATCTGTCGAAAGCGCTTCTAGAGCTCACCCCAGGCATCACCGGTCACATCCGCCGCGTAAACGAGCTTCTTGAGACTTACGCGCGGCTTTCGGGCGGTCTCATTACGGTTGAGCGCTATGATCCAGAACCTTTCTCGCCTGAAGAAGACCTGGCTCTCGGTGATAGAATTCAGGGAATTGCGGTTGGTGACGGCACCCAGGTTTTCTTAGGTTTAGCGGGCGTTAACTCGACGGACGATCTTGTCTCCATCGCCTACCTCGCCCCTGAGCGCGCCGATTTCCTGGAGTACGACCTAACGCGGATGGTGAACGATTTGGCGAACCCAGGTAAGCCAACCGTCGGACTCTTGGGCGATTTGGCGCTGCGCGGAACGCAGTTCAACAACTTCACGCCCTTTGCCATCGTCGATAGGCTTTTATCCGTGGCTGAGCTGAAGACGCTCGGGCCCGTTGTTACGGAGATCCCCGCCGAGGTCGATATTCTTCTGCTGGCCGAACCAGCTTCCGCGGACGAGGCAACCTTGTACGCGATTGACCAGTTTGTCCTGCGTGGCGGGCGCGTGATCGCCTTTCTTGATCCCCTGAGCGAGATCATCCTTGCTGGACGCCAACCAGGAGCACCGGCGCCTTCTGCCTCCAGCCTTGAGGGTTTTCAGGATTTGCTCAAAGCGTGGGGTGTCGAGATAGACCCGAACTATATAGCGGCCGACCGCGAGGCCGCAGTGCGTGTCCAGGCAATCCATCAAGGACGGCAAATCATCACGGATTATTTGGTGTGGATGGGTCTGCCGAAATCGAGATTTAATTCCGATGACGTGGTGACATCGCAATTGCAGCAAATAAACCTGCGCAGCCCCGGCATTATCCGTCCTCTGGAAGGGGCCACGACGAGATTACAGCCCTTGATCGCAACCGGCTTGAACTCCATGGCAGTCGAGGCCTCGCGCGTACGCGGTGAGCCTGATCCACTCGGCCTCCTTCGTGATTTCGAGGCCTCGAGGGAAAACCTCATCATCGCAGGTCGTTTAACCGGCCCCATTACATCAGCCTTTCCGGGCGGTGCGCCAAAGGCTGGTGAGGGGGAGGAGACAGATAATCCAGGCCCTCTGCCAAATCATCTAAATGAGAGCGAGATCGACGTTAACATCATCCTCATCGCGGATTCCGATCTCCTAGCTGATTCGACTTGGGTGCAACGCCAAAACCTAGCGGGCCAAAGCTATGACGTGGCGCTGGCCAACAATGCAGATCTGGTCGTGAACGCGGTCGAGAACCTGGCTGGGACGGATGGTCTGCAATCACTTCGTGGCAAGGGGCTGACCGTCCGGCGCTTCGAGGTTTTAGATGCCATGCAGCGCCAAGCCGAAGACCGCTTTCGGACGAAGGAAGAGGAACTTCAGGTGCGCATTGCAGACGTTCAGGCGCAAATCCGCTCTCTGCGTGGTGACCAAGCGGCTGAAGGCGATGTCCTGACAGCCGAGGAACAAACCGCCATTGACACCTTCCGAAACGACCTTTTGGACCTGCGTGCGGACCTAAGGGAGGTGCAATTCGCCCTCGACCAGGATGTGAAACGCTTACAGTTCAAAATCAAGGCCATCAACATCTGGGCCGTTCCGGCCTTGATCGCCTTAATCGCCATCGTTTTAGCCTTTCTGCGCAAGCGGCGTCACCATGTTTACCGCGCAGTAGAGGAGGCTTGAGGTCATGACGCCACGCGCCCTTTATATTTTATTTTTCGTTGCCCTGATATCGAGTGCGGCTGCAATCTGGTCGTTGGCCAAAGGCCCCGCCGTCTTCACCGCTGGTGCGATTGATGAGCCCGCCTTCCCTGCCTTGCGTGTGGCACCGGAGAGTGTTGCGAGCCTGGTCCTTGAGAGCGCTGATGGGCATTTCACCCTTGAGCGCACTGAGGAAGGCTGGATCGCCCCTGAGAAGGGCGGTTTTTCCGCTAACGATGAAAAGATCAGGCGCATTATCGCCTCCCTTTCCGATATGCGCCTCGTTGAGGCAAAGACAAGGCGCCCGGAGCTTTATGGCCGGTTGGATCTGGCAAACCTCGAAGAAGATCCAAAGAGCAAGGTAAAGCATTTGAGCCTGGCCGATTCCGAGGGGCAGGTGCTGGCAGAAGCTTTCTTTGGCAAAAAACTGTGGCGCCGCACGGGCAATGAACGCTCCGGCATCTATCTTCGCCGCCCGGATGACAAGCGGGCCTGGCTCGCAGGCGGCGGGGAGACAATGGAAGCCTCGCTTAGTAACTGGTTGGCACAGGAAATCCTCGACATCCGCTCTGAGGAATTTCGCCGGATCGAGATTGCACCTGTAGGTGAGCAGGCTTACGAGATCTTTCGCTCGGCCGCCGGTGAACCTTTCCTCCTGCCAGATCTTCCAGTGGGACGCAGCGTCGCCATTAGTGAGCTTGACCGCGTGGCGGGGACACTCGCAGGCTTAAACCAGCAGGATGTCCGTAGCCGCGCGGAGGTCGGATTGTCCCCTCTTCGCGATCCAAAGACCCTAGACCGCGCGACCTTCGAAACGCTAGACGGCAAGGAGATCATGGTCGCCCGGACGAGCGTCGGCGATGAAAGCTGGATGTCCTTCTCCATCAAAGCCCTTGCCGGTGCTGATGAGAAAGCGAAGGAAGAGGCGGAAAAGCTCAACGCACGCCTCGCCCCTTGGGCCTTCAAGGTCCCCGGCTACGTTGCCGAGCGCATCGGCACACCCATGGAAAGTCTTTTAGAGACGCCGTAAGCAAACTGAGGCCTAGGCCATAGTTCTAGAGCCCGTTTAATGATTTCCGAATCATCAAACGTGCTCTAGGTCATTGTTGTCACGCGCTTTGCGGGCGCAAAACCGCACACACTTTTGCTGAAAGCGCTCTAGCTCGACCCGAATGGGGCAGCCCTTAATCTTGCGCGCCGTAAGCCTCCGGCGTGACATCCCAAAGATTAAGGGCAAGCGATCGCCGCACGCCGCTTTTGACCTTTTGCACACCGTGGAAAGCGTTGCCGTGAAAGGCCACCAGGCCGTTGGGGCCAGGAGCTACGAGATGGCGCTTATCGATCACAAGTTCACCGCCGGTAAAAGGCAGACCCGCTGGATAGTAGACCGTCCCGATCATTGGATGGGTAACATCCTTCGTTCGCCAGAACAGGCGCTCATCCTTATCTTGGTGATAGTGCATTTGCTGGCCAACGGCGAGCGTATTGCTCCAATATTCCACACCAGCAAGGCGCGGCGGCTTTACCGTGGCAATGACCAATTCCGCCAATTCTTCAATGGGGTTTTGCGGATTCCCAGGACCTTCAAGCGTGCGTGGGTACCAGAAAAATGTCTCCCGATCGATGAGGCGAAATTCCTCATGGACCGCCTGCAAGCGCGCGGCCAAATCGATCTCGGAGACCAAATCGCCCCAGTAGGAAAGCATTAGTTGGCTCATGGAAACCCCGCACACCCCCGCGCTGCCTAAACCGTGGATAGCATCCTTGAGTGATAGGAAAAACGCAACCGTCTAGAGCATTAGGGCTGTGGAAATCCCTTGGCATCGAAGCGCCAATCCGCGAAGGCAAATTTGTAAGGGTGATTGATAGAACGCTCAAAGTGCCAAGCGTTCGTGCGCCCAAAACGAATAGCGCGCTGCATCATGGTCAGATCGAGAAGCCAGCCCCCACCCTCGCGCACAAAGAAGAAGGGCGCGCAAGCCCTTTCCAGAGGTGGATAGCGCAATACGGCGAGGCGCTGCATGGCATCGAAGATCGCTGGTTCCGCCTGACAGTTACGGTAAGCCGCAACCAAGCCATCCATCTGCGCAGGTGTCATGACCCAGTTTTGCAGCATCTTTTTCGTTTCAACGCTATAGAGCGGCAGGCCCGGATCTCCGTTTCGTGCCGCCATCGCCTTAAAGTAAGCTGCCAAGGTTACCCCCGGCATCGCACCTGGCTGAAAGACGTTGCTGCCTTGCCAAGTAACCGGGTCCTGTCCTTCATCGATCCGGGCTCTGCTTGTCGCACCGCCACCGCCCGATCCTTCCAGCCAAATCTCCCCCAAGGTGCCACTTCCCGCCTTCGCACGCTTGGCGCGGGTCACGACCAGCTCGCTGGCCGCAAGTATTCCATCGGCGATGCGATTAGCTTGGAAAAACGGCACCATCTGCCGCTGCTCGATATAAGCAATAAAGGCATCAGGAAATTGGCCTTCCAACGCATAACCAATCTCCAGGCGCACTAGATTTGTGACAGGATCAATGACCAGCAGCATCCCGCCGCCGCCCGCCTCACCCGGCAACAGGGCTTCAAAACGCTCTACAGCGAAACGGTTGATATCCGCTATGCTGGGCGCTGTCACAACACGGTAATCGATGGCATAGTCATCGCGCAAAAGTTCATGAACTAGACCTAGATGCCGCCTTTCTTCATCGCTAAGCAACGCGGCGCTATCTTCCACCATCTGCGATGCATCCAAGCGCCCTTTAAGAGCTGCGGAAAAGTCAAAATTGGCGAAGGCCAAAAAAGCGGCGATCAGCAATCCGACAAGACAGACGCCTACAATTGCAGCCCCCTTGAGGCTGGCTCCAGAGCTAGTCGAATGCCAATTCGGGCGCATCGCGCGCTTCCTCTTCGGAACGGAAATAGGCCTTTCTCTGGAAGCCACCGACCGAGGCAACCAAGCTTCCCGGCAAGCGGCGCATCGCGGCATTATAGTCCGCCACAGCCTCATTGAAGCGAATGCGCGCGACATTGATCCGATTTTCCGTTCCCTCAAGCTGAGCTTGCAGCTCAAGGAATTGATCGCCGCTTTTAAGCTCGGGATAAGCCTCGGCCGTGGCTAGAACACTTGTGATCCCTCGCGATAGACCGCTTTGCGCCGCAAATAGCCGGGCGAGCAGCGCTTCATCCTGCAAAGCCTCGCGCGACAATCCTTGCAAGGCCTCCCCGCTTTTCTGATTGGCTTCAATGAGCGCTTCGAGCACACGTTCAATTTCCGCACCGGATGCACTGCGGGCTGCGGTGACGCCCTCAAGCGTTTCGCGCTCATGCCCTAGATAGCGTGTGACCGTCTCAACCAAAGCCGGGATCAAATCGGCACGCCGTTGCAGTGTGCTTTGGGTATCAGCCCAGGCTTCGAAGACCTTCTCCTCCCTACCTACAAGGCTGTTGTGCAGCCACACCCAGATGATGAGTGGCAAAACCAGAAGAAGGGCTATGGCCAGGATCGTCGATAGGCTCTTATTCATCGCGCCGTATCCTCCAGGTTCGTTCAGTTGCTCGGCGACGTTTTGTATCTCGGGCGGTGCATCGCCGGAGAAGGCCACAAAGAAGGTAGTTAAGGCAGAAACGCCAACAGCCCCAGCGACAAGCAGAAATGTGCCGGGCAGACCTCTCGCGCGTGCTTGCTGGCTAGCCGTTCGCGTTTCACCTCGCAGCGACGAGCGCAACATCTCAGCCTGCGATGCTGAAACGAGGCCTTCCGCTTCCATCCTATCAACGCGCGCATGCGGTGTTTCGAAGTCAGATGCCACCATTCAACTCCTTCATCACTCTGGCCGCCTCTTCTGGGGAAATGCTGCCTGCCTCCACCGCTCCCAGAAGTTCCTCGCACCTCTTATCATCGCTCCGGCGTAAAGCTTCGAGGGCCGCGATCAT
>CAXMNO010000263.1:0-3842 GCA_964194655.1 uncultured Acidimicrobiia bacterium | reverse complement strand
CGGCTTCGGCGTCTCCTGGAAGGCGCCTCCCCTTCAGCAAATGCTGATGATCCGATTATTCTTTCCATAGGGGAACCGCAAAATCAGCCACCTGCTTTCCTCGCAGAGACACTGGCCGCCAATGCGGCGGGCTGGTCGCGCTATCCACCTTTGCGTGGCACACCTGACTACTTGAATGCAGCAGCGGATTGGCTGGGTCGCCGATACGATCTTCCAGAGGGTATGATTGAACCTACCCGCCACATCTTGCCGCTTCCAGGGACGCGTGAGGGCCTGTTTTTCACGGCTCTCGCTACTGTCCCGCCTGAGCGTGAGGATGGAAGGCGGCCAGCGGTCTTGCTGCCCAACCCCTTCTATCACGTCTATGCCGGGGCCGCCGTCTCCGCCGGGGCGGAGCCGATCTTCGTCCCAGCAACCAAGGAGACGGGCTTCTTACCCGATTATCATTCCCTTGATGAGGAGACACTCTCTCGCGCCGCGCTTTGCATTCTTTGTTCGCCCTCGAATCCGCAAGGCTTTGCGGCGGATCGAGGCAAGTTGCGTGATCTTATCTCCTTAAGCCGGGACTTCGGTTTCACGATTGCATTCGATGAGTGCTATACGGAGATCTATAATCAAGGCCCGCCCGCAGGGGCCCTTGAGGCGGCAGCAGACCTTGGTGAGTCGCTGGAGGGGTTGCTTGCCTTCCATTCCCTTTCCAAGCGTTCAAGCGCCGCTGGCCTGCGCTGCGGCTTTACCGTTGGCGATGCGGATCTTATTGATCGGTTAAACGCAGCTTTGAATGTTGGTGGTGCAGGCGTGCCGCTCCCGATCATGGCAGCGGGCGCGAAGCTTTGGGCCGATGACGACCATGTGGTCCTCAACCGCGAGCTTTACCAAGAGAACTTCGCGGTTGCTGCACGCACCTTCGGCAATCGCTTTGGCTACCGCGAGCCTGATGGCGGGTTCTTCTTGTGGTTGGACGTCGGTGACGGCGAAGTGGTAACGCGTCGCTTATGGCAGGACCATGCTATTAAAGTTCTGCCGGGTGCCTATATGTGCCACAGCGAAACGGAATCTGGAAATCCAGGCCGCGCGTATATACGCGTTGCCCTGGTTCATGAGCCCAAAGTGACAGCGCTTGCCTTAGAGCGTTTGTCGCACGCCTTGGACAGTGTATGAAGAGCCAACTTAGCAGATACGGTGTCGAGCCCGGAAAGGTCGGACTATGACGCAAAGTGCAAGAGATAGCCGCCCCAAACTACTGCCAAGCGGAAGCGGCGCGTTTTTTCGAAATCGAGGCATGGAATTCGCCGCCGTCGCCCTGGCCGGCTTCTCCATTGCCCTCTTCTTAGCGCTTGTCACATATAATCCAAGCGACCCCTCGCTCAATAGGTCCGTTGAAAAGGACCCGACCAATATCTTGGGCCAATTTGGGGCTTACGCATCCGATTTTTTGGTCCAGTCGTTGGGATTAGCGGCCTTTGGGCTTACCTTTGTTCTCCTTGCGTGGTCTTGGCGACTCTTTCGCATGCACCACTTGCCGCGCTGGTGGTTGAAGATCATAAGCCTTCCCGTGGCCTTACTATTGTTGGCGGCATCGCTCGCGAGCCTGCCGCCGCCATCAAACTGGCTGCCTGAGACAACTTTGGGCGGTTCGCTTGGGCGCATCTTTCTTGAGAGTGCGGCAAACATTACAGGTTTGGGTCACGGACTAACGGCCTTATCGGCACTTATTTTAGGGTTACTAATCCTCACAGTGGGCTTTGGCCTCACCTTGCAGGAATGGCGTACGATGGGCCGCTGGCTCCTTGTGCTTGGAAGTGGTGCAAGGAAACAATTCCGCAAGCTTAGAACCGGTGGGGAGGAAGTCGCGGCACCCGTTAATGAAGCCGCCGATAGGCCGCAAAAAAGAAGGCGGCGGCGCGAACCCTCGCTGAAGCGGCGAAAAGAGAGTGCGGAACAATCTGCCCCTCACACTTCGGACGAGAACCTTGTTGAAACGGCAAAACCGAGTGTAAAGCCGAGCAAAAAAGCAAAGCTGGCCGACCAAGGGAAGCTCGATCTCGCAGCATCTTCAGGCGAGTACGAACCGCCGAGCCTTTCAATGCTCGCCATGCAGGATCTTGCTCCAGAAGATAGGCGTGTCAGCAAAGACGCGCTTGAAAAGAATGCCCGCCTCCTTGAGGGCGTCCTGCAGGACTTCGGCGTCCATGGGGAAATCGTGAAGGTGCGTCCTGGACCGGTTGTCACGCGCTATGAACTCGATCCGGCGCCTGGGACCAAGACAAGCCGTGTCGTCGGCCTTTCAGACGATATTGCCCGTTCGCTCAGTGCCGTTTCCGTGCGCGTTGCCGTCGTGCCGGGGTCGAGCACAATCGGTATCGAGCTTCCAAATGCCAGGCGGGAGGTCGTCTATTTGCGCGAGCTGCTGGGCTCGCAAAGCTATGAAAGTTCATCGAATAAACTGCCAATCGCACTGGGTAAGGATATTGGCGGCAATCCGGTCATTGCCGATCTTTCGCGCATGCCCCACCTTTTGGTCGCTGGCACGACCGGCTCGGGTAAATCGGTCGGGATCAATGCGATGATCTTATCGCTGCTTTACTGCCTGGGCCCTGATGAGTGTAAGTTTATCCTTATTGATCCCAAGATGTTGGAGCTTTCCGTTTACGACGGAATTCCGCATCTTCTCTCCCCCGTGGTGACGGAGCCGAGGAAGGCTGTGGTGGCGCTGAAGTGGGCGGTGCGCGAGATGGAGCAGCGTTACCGTGCCTTGTCACGCTTGGGCGTGCGTAATCTTGAGGGCTATAACGCCCGCCTTGCTGAGGCTAAGGCCAAAGGCGAAGTCCTGACCCGCAAGGTCCAGACTGGCTTTGATCCCGATTCCGGACAACCAATCACGGAAGAGGAGCCGTTCGACCTTGCCCCCCTGCCTTTAATCGTCGTGGTCGTGGACGAGCTGGCAGACTTGATGCTGGTCGCCGGTAAGGATGTCGAAGGTGCCATCCAGCGCTTGGCGCAAATGGCGCGCGCGGCCGGTATCCATTTGATCATGGCAACCCAGCGCCCATCGGTCGATGTTATCACCGGGACGATCAAGGCGAACTTTCCGACACGCATTTCCTTCCACGTGACCTCCAAGATCGACAGTCGCACGATTTTGGGCGAGCAGGGCGCCGAACAGCTTCTAGGGCAGGGCGATATGCTTTATATGGCGCAAGGCGGGCGAATTGCGCGCGTTCACGGCCCCTTGGTGACGGACCGGGAGGTAGAAGATGTCGTCTTATACTTGAAACGACTGGGTGAGCCTTCCTACATCGAAGCAGTAACCGAAGATGAAGGTGAAAGCAGCTTTGAAGACTTAACGCCCGAAGGTGGCTCTGGGGATGAACTCTACGATCGTGCGGTGGCACTCGTCCTTCAGCACCGAAAGGCGTCTACCAGCTTCGTTCAGCGTCATCTTCAAATCGGCTATAACCGCGCGGCACGCATTGTCGAGCGTATGGAGGCGGAAGGTGTTGTGAGTGCAGCTAACCACGTTGGAAAGCGCGAAATTTTAGTTGGCGGAGAAAATTGAGAGCGATGAGTCTTATGCGGAAGCTATTTTTTGGTATGATATTTGTACTAGCGACTCTCTCGCCTGGTACGAGTTGGGTGCACGCGGCTGAAACGCCTTTATCACCCGATGACGTCGCAAATGCCACCAGGGTCGAGTATTATTTGAACACGTTTGACTCGCTGCGCTCCCGCTTTGTTCAAATTTCCTCAAACGGAGGCTTTGCCGAAGGAGAGGTTTTTGTCCTAAGACCCGGAAATTTTCGCTTTGACTATGATCCGCCTGCAACCGCGCTCTTGATCGC
>CAXMNO010000262.1:0-11576 GCA_964194655.1 uncultured Acidimicrobiia bacterium | reverse complement strand
CAATCGAAAGTTTTCGACAGCAACTTTAGCTTGTGCCTATAATCCGATTCATGCGGAATCGATTGGCTATTCGCGATCTAGGGCGCGGCATTTCTATTCTTGCGAAGCAAGATAGAGGCCTATCGCGAGTTATATTCGTGGCTGCTTTCCTGCACGTTCTCACTTCATTCGTTTCTTTGGCTTCTTCAGGTGATCAGTGGATTGTCGGGGATGACGGTGCGACGTTGTTCGAGGAACCGGGTGAGGGGGCTGCGTCTGTCGGAAATTTGTCGGGCGGTCAGCGGGTTCTTGAGTTCAATCGGCAAGATGGATGGGTTCGTATTGGGGTCTTGGGTGGAGCCAGGCGAGAAGGTTGGCTCCCTTTGAAACAACTGAATACCGGCGAGGAATTTGGCGATTTGCCGGAGCCGCCTGCACCAAAACCGCAGCCAGAAGTTTTGCAGCTCCAGATTTCTGGGACGCCGGGTTTAGAGCTACGTTTGACTTGTGATCTCGTCGACAAATCGGGTGAGCGTAAGTTTGAACGAAAAGTGAGAGTACGGACACGCCGGCGGCTTAATTTTGAGGTAAGTGCCCTTTCGTGCCGGCTAAAAAAATTGGATGCCTTTGGCCGTCTTGAGGCGGCTATCATCCAAAATGGCCGCCGGATTGTGGATGTTAAGACGGCTGCTGCATACAATTATATTGAGGTCAGGAGTAGCGGCCCTTGGGGCAAGGCGCGCGCCGTTCGTGGCAATGTTGCCATTGTTCGAACAGCAACACCTGCTGCAAAGCCTAAGGGGATGATCCCGCTTTTACCGCAGCGGCGGCGCCAAGGGCTTAAAAAATTTTAGTCTCAGATTTTTCCAAAGGGATGGAGGCCCGAGCCGGAATCGAACCGGCGTAACCGGATTTGCAGTCCGTTGCGTAACCACTCCGCCATCGGGCCAGACGTTCCCAGCCAGGGCCAATGCCCTGGACCGCCGTGATATAGTCGCCTGCTGGTCGGCGGTCAAGCGCACTTAGCGAAGTCGCTTGAACAGCTGCCCTGTACACGATTTCATAGTCCTTGGAAGAATTGTCAGCGAAGAGGCAAGGCTCTATAAGTGCGTTGGGATGTTGCAGGAATGGAATTTTCATCGCGATGCGAGGGGATTATTCGCTTTCTTGTAAAAGATAGTCCATTTGGAAGAGGGGAAAGATGGTGGATTTCGCCGCGGCGCGTGTGAACATGGTGGAAAGCCAATTAAGGCCGAACCGTGTTTCGGATCGACGTATTATCGAGGCAATCGAAAATTTGCCGCGCGAAGAGTTTTTTCCTGAAGACATGAGGGGAATCGCCTACGTAGATCGTTCGATCAAGATTGGGGAAACCCGCTGTATTCTGGATCCGATGGTATTTGCCCGTTTGGTGCAGGCACTTGATGCTCAATCCGGTGAGATGGCACTGGATATTGCATGCGGCTCGGGGTATTCAGCCGCCGTTCTAGCGAGCCTTTGTGAAACCGTCGTCGGGGTCGAGTGTGAAGGTGCTCTGGTGGGGTTGGCGAACAAGGCCTTGAACTCTGTAGGCGTCGACAATGCCGTTATTGTCGAGGCCGACTTTCAAGGAGGTTACGTTAAACAGGCCCCCTACAATGTTATTCTCATTAACGGAATGGTAGAAGAGTTGCCGGTAAGTATTACCGACCAATTGGCGTTAGGTGGCCGTCTCGCCGCGGTCATAAAGGACGAACAAGGTATTGGGCGGGCAACGTTGATTCAAAAGTCTGCCAGTGGTCTATCGCGCAGGGTCCTTTTCGATGCGAGCATCCCGCCTTTAGCAGAGTTTTCAAAAGAGGTTGAATTTTCTTTCTAAAGCGCTGTTTTACATGCAATATATAAATCGTTATCCTTGTAATTCTGAAGTATAATGTTGGCCTAAAAAATAATGAAAGGTCGGGATATGGTAAAAAGGCGCGTTGGGTTGATTGCTGGTAAGAGCCGTTTCAATCTCGTTTCGGCTCTTTCGATTGTTGCGGCCATTCAAATCGCAGCGTTTTCCATGGTGGACACTGCGCGTGCGCAATCTTTTCAAGAAAGCCTAGCAACCACCTACGCCAATAATCCGACGATACGGGCGGCACGTGCAAATTTGCGCGCGATTGACGAAGGTGTGCCGCAGGCCCTGTCAGGATGGCGCCCCAATTTGGCTGCCAATGCAGACGTTGGCTATCAGTATACCGATACGGAGAGCCAATTCTTCAGTGACAAGGGCGATTCTCAGCCGCGCGGCTTGGACTTGAATGTAACGCAGTCGATTTATAGCGGCGGACGGACCGTTTCAGAGACAAAGGGAGCTGAATTGGATGTCCTAGCCGGCCGCGCAGATTTGAGCAGCGTCGAGCAGGATACGCTGTTCGAGGCTTCTGTTGCCTATTTGGATGTGTGGCTCGATCAATCCGTACTGACGTTGAATATTAACAATGAACAGGTCTTGCAGCGCCAATTGGAGGCTTCACAGGATCGATTCGAGGTTGGGGAAATTACGCGCACGGATGTGGCTCAATCGGAGGCGCGTTTGGCTCGTGCCACAGCAGATCGGATTGCCTCCGAGGGTAGATTGCGTTCCAGTCGTGCGGTCTTCCAGCGTGTTGTGGGCGTATATCCAACAGACCTCTCTCCGGCTCCCGAGCTTGGTGAAATGCCTGCGGGGCTGGATGATCTGGTTGAGATTTCTTTGGCCCAAGAGCCACGGGTTATTTCAGCACAATTTCGCGAACAGTCAGCGCGTGAAAATGTCCGCACGGTCGAAGGTGAATTTTTACCTTCAGCACAGCTTCGTGGCCGTTTGAGTTATGTGGACGACCAAGGAATTGCAGAAACCGAGACGTCGGAGGCTCTCGTAATCGCGGAGCTTTCTATTCCACTTTATCAGCAAGGCTTGGTCTCAAGCCGTACGCGCGAGGCAAAGCAGATTGCATTTCGGGCGCGCACTGAATTGGATGAGACGCTTGATCAGGTTCGCGAAGATGCGATCGAGGCATGGGAAGCCTTAGTTACAGCCCAGGCGCAAATCCGGTCATTCGAAGTTGAGGTTTCAGCATCGCAAATCGCGCTCGAAGGTGTGCGCGAGGAAAATACCGTTGGTGAACGAACAGTGCTGGACGTCCTTGATGCGGAGCAGGAGTTGCTGGACGCGCAAGTCGCTCTTGTGCGTGCACAGCGTGATGGCTTGGTCTCGAACTATGCTGTCTTGCAGGCCATGGGTATTTTGACTGCAGAGGCCCTTGAGCTCTCGGTTGATCTTTATGATGATAGCAAGAACTACAATCGGGTTCGTGATCAGTGGTTCGGTACGGACATATCTATCGAAGAGGAATAGCGAGTGCGGTCCATAGCGATTTATTCGCCCACAAATGTCTCTTGTTCACGCGTTTTAAGGCAGACCTTTCGCGTGATTTATTAAGAGTATTCGGATATTTTTAGATTTAAGCATACGCTGATACCGGGGGGAGCTGGCCCATTGGGTCTGCCATCGGGCCGGATAATGGAAGTGATAATGCTTCTATTGGAAAATGGAACATTGGGAAATAGGACCCGGGGTCATGAGTGACACGGATAGCCAAGGCGAACCGTCGATGGAGGAGATTCTCGCCTCGATCAGGCGAATCATCTCTGAAGATGAAGAGGAAGGAGACGCTTCGAGCCCGGAGGAGGCTGCAGCCGCGCCTGTAGAAGAAGAGCCTTTGGAGCTAACGAACGTCGTCGAGGAAGAGAGCGAACCGGAGCCCGAGCCGGAGCCGATTATCGAGCCGGAACCTGAACCTGAACCCGAGCCCGAGCCCGAACCCCAAGAGGATTTAGAGGAAGAAGTTGAGCTCATTGAATCGGAAACTGAAGCTATAGCGGAGGCTCCAACCGCACCAGCGCCTTCCCAACCGCGCCAGGCCCCACAGCCTCAAGATAGCGGACCCAGCCTGGATGAAGGACTGGTTTCTACCGGTACTGCGGGGGCTGCATCCTCTTCGCTTGCCGCAATTGTGAGCGCGGCGGTCGGCTCAAGGGAAGCCCCTGGTAGCATGGCCGGTCGTCCGACCTTAGAAGATGTCGTACGCGAGGCGCTGCGTCCAGAATTGAAGGCATGGCTCGATAGAAATCTGGCCCAACTCGTGGACCGAATCGTCCGTGAAGAAATTAAAAAGATGGTGCGTCGGGTCGAAGACCGCTAGACATCATCTCTGCGCAAAATATAACGCGTATTCTATCGACAAAGTCACCGTGAAATAAGCGTAAGCTGTCATTAGCGCGTGGACTGAAAGGACAGCCCAGCGATGCTGGAAAAAACCTTTCGACCCAGTGAGGTCGAGGCAAAGCACTATGCCAGGTGGGAAAAAAGCGGCGCCTTCGCAGCCGATCCCAAGTCAAGCAAAGATCCCTACACCATAATGATGCCACCGCCCAATGTTACGGGCTCGCTGCATATTGGTCATGCCTTGACCTTTACTGTTCAAGATATGCTGATCCGCTACCACCGAATGGCAGGTTATGATGCGCTTTGGCAACCGGGTATGGACCATGCCGGTATCGCAACGCAAATGGTCGTCGAGCGCCAACTCGGTGAAGAGGGTAAGACCCGACACGACCTTGGCCGTGAAAAATTTCAGGAACGCGTCTGGGGTTGGAAAGGACAGTCGGGTGGAACGATCATCAAGCAGCTCCGCCATCTAGGTGCGTCTGCCGATTGGCCACGTGAGCGCTTTACGATGGACGAAGGACTTTCGAGTGCTGTTAGAAAAGTTTTCGTCGATCTCTACCGCGAAGGCTTGATCTATAAAGACCTACGGCTCGTCAACTGGGACCCGAAGCTCCACACCGCGATTTCGGACCTTGAGGTTATCCAAAAAGAGGTCAAAGGCAAACTTTGGCACTTTAAGTATCCGGTCGAGGGTGAGACTGAAAGCTTCATCGTCGTTGCAACGACGCGTCCGGAAACAATGCTGGGCGATACGGGTGTTGCAGTTCACCCCGAAGATCCGCGCTATCAGAGCTTGATCGGTAAGAACGTTATCTTACCACTCGTGGATCGTCCGATTCCCATCGTAGCGGATCTTCACGCCGATCCGGAAACTGGCAGTGGCGCGGTAAAGATCACACCGGCTCATGATTTCAACGATTTCGAAGTCGGTCGCCGCCATGACCTGGAGATGTTGAACATCTTCGATGAGAACGCCCATCTAAACGACAATGTCCCTGAAAAATATCGTGGCATGGAACGTTATGAAGCGCGAAAAGCCGTTCTTGCCGATTTGGAAGCCTTGGGTCTCATCGACAAGATCGAAGATCATGTCTACAAAATGCCGCACGGTGATCGCGGCGGCGTTCCGATTGAGCCTTGGCTGACCGAACAGTGGTATGCGGATGCAGCGACCCTCGCCAAGCCGGCGATCGAGGCAGTGGAAACCGGGAAAACGGTCTTCGTGCCAAAACGCTGGGAGAACACCTACTTCGAGTGGATGCGAAATATTCAACCCTGGTGCGTCTCACGCCAACTTTGGTGGGGCCACCAGATCCCCGCATGGTATGGGCCTGATGGTGAAGTTTTCGTTGAAGAAAATGAAGCAGAGGCCAATGCCGCAGCCGAGGCCCATTATGGGGAGAAAGTCGCATTAAGGCGTGATCCCGATGTGCTCGATACTTGGTTTTCCTCTGGCCTTTGGCCCTTTTCCACCATCGGCTGGCCGGAGCAGACACCAGAGCTTCAGCGCTACTATCCAGGAAGTGTGCTTGTCACCGGCTTCGACATCATTTTCTTCTGGGTCGCCCGCATGATGATGATGAGCCTGCATGTCATGGGTGAGGTGCCTTTTAAAACGGTCTACATCCACGGACTTGTGCGCGATTCGCACGGCCAAAAGATGTCGAAATCCAAGAATAACGTCATAGACCCACTTGAAATCGTTGAGAAATTCGGCTCGGACGCCTTGCGCTTTACCTTGGCCGCTCTCTCGATTCCCGCAGGCCAAGACGTCAAACTTGATGAGGCGAGGATTGAAGGCTACCGCAATTTTGCGACCAAGCTATGGAATGCGTCGCGCTTTTGCGAAATGAACGAGGCGAAGCTGGATCCGAATTTCGATCCGTCCAAGCTGACACACCCGCTTAACCGCTGGATTGCCTCAGCCGTGGTGAAGAACGGTCGTGAGATCGCAGCGTCGTTTGAGAATTACCGTTTTAATGACGTCGCCAATGGCCTTTACCACTTCATCTGGCATTCGTTCTGCGACTGGTATGTAGAGTTAGCGAAACCACTTCTCACCGGCGAAGATGAAGCTGTTAAGGCCGAGACAAAAGCGACGATGGCCTGGGCGTTGTCCCGTTTGGTGCATCAACTTCACCCGGTTATGCCCTTCATTACTGAGGAGCTTTGGGAAAACCTCGCGGGGCCCGATGCTGGACAGCTTATCGTAGCGGATTGGCCTGAGTACAATGAAGATTGGATCGATGAGGAGGCCGTCACTGATATCGAGTGGGCGATTTCCCTCATCACCGAGGTTCGCGCCGTGCGGAATGAAGTAAACGTCCCTGTGGCTGCTTTTGTCGAACTTCACCTTCGCGAAACATCGGGCGTCGTTGCACACCGTGTTGAAAAGCTTTCAGGCTTGATCAAGCGTTTGGCACGGATCTCTAACTTGGAAGTGGGCGAGGGGACTGTTCCAAAGGGTGCGGTTCAAGTCCTGGTCGAAGGTACGGTCGCTCACATGCCTTTGGCGGAGGTGATCAACATCGCTGAAGAGCGTGCACGCCTCGATAAGGAACTCGGAAAGTCGCGTGTCGAGATCGAGAAGCTGGAGAAGAAGCTGAAAAACGAACAATTCTTGAGCAAAGCTCCCGATCACGTCGTTGCCGAAAATCGGGGCCGCCTGGAGGCGACGAAGGCAAATAGTGGAAAGTTAGAAGTGGCGATTGAGCGGTTAAGTGCGCTTTAGTTAGGAGTTATTTTGGCCAGGATCGAGACGGAAGAAGAGCTACGGCGGATCTATATCAATCCCAAGGAGCGCGCTTTTAAAAAGCAACTTGATCGGCTTGATAAGCATTGCCGCCGTTTTATCGAACTCTCGCCATTCTTGGTCCTATCGAGCTTTGGCAAAAACGGTCTTTGCGATGCCTCACCGCGAGGTGAAGGGCCGGGATTTGTTCACATTTTCGATGAAAAGACTCTCCTCTTGCCAGATCGTCCAGGGAATAATCGTCTCGATAGCCTAAGCAATATTCTAATCAACCCGTCGGTTGGCCTGATATTCCTGATCCCTGGCGTCGAAGAAGTTTTGCGGGTGAACGGTCGTGCTGAAATTCGCAATGACCCGGAACTTCTGGAACGCTTTCGCGTCCGGGCGAAATTGCCAGCGACGGTCCTTCGGATTGAGGTGGAAGAGGCGTATTTGCATTGTGCAAAGGCCATCATGCGATCGGCGCTTTGGAAGCCTGAAGCCCAGATTGATCGGAGCCTTTTGCCCACCATGGGTGAAATGCTGCGTGACCATCGCGGCGATATTGGAGAGCCCGCCGAAAGCCCAGAAGAAATGCGCGAACGCTACCTTCGGGCGCTCTATTAATCGGATCTTTCGCTGTTTAAATGGTCGCGCGGGAGATTGAGGCAGCCGGTGGCATTGCCAAGGAATTTAACACCATTGCGGTCGATGATGGCATCGCCATGGGCCATGGCGGCATGCTCTATAGCCTCCCCAGCCGTGAGATCATCGCTGATTCAGTCGAATATATGGCCAATGCACACTGTGCGGACGCGCTTGTTTGTATCTCCAACTGCGACAAGATTACACCTGGTATGCTGATGGCCGCCATGCGGTTCAATATTCCAGCCGTTTTCGTCTCCGGCGGGCCAATGGAGGCGGGCGAGGCGGACTATGACGGCGGTGGTCAGCTGGACCTGGTGGACGCCATGGTTGCGGCAGCAGACCCCCATCGATCTGATGAAGAGGTTGAGCGGATTGAGCGCTTGGCTTGCCCCACTTGTGGATCATGTTCGGGCATGTTCACAGCGAACTCCATGAACTGCTTGACGGAAGCGCTTGGTCTTTCCCTACCGGGCAATGGCACGTTGCTTGCGACCCATTCCGGGCGCAGGGAGCTCTTTTTGGAAGCTGCACGCCGGATCGTCGAGATTACGCGGCGGTTCTATGAAGGGAATGACCCCAGCGTCTTGCCGCGCAATGTCGCGAACTTCGAGTCCTTTGAAAACGCAATGGCCCTTGATATTGCAATGGGTGGTTCGACCAATACGGTGCTGCATATCCTGGCTGCGGCTCGGGAAGGAGAAATCGAATTCGATATCGCCGATATTGATCGCATGTCGCGCCGTGTGCCCAATCTTTGCAAGGTCGCCCCTTCGACGGCCAAATATCACATTCAAGATGTTCACCGTGCAGGCGGCGTCTTCGGTATTCTAGGCGAACTCGACCGTGCAGGTCTGATAAATCGGAATTCGCCGACGGTGTTGCAACGACGGAGGCTTTCAGCCAGTCGAGACAATATAAGGAATTGGATCTCGACCGCGCAGAGGGCTGTATCCGCCAAAAGGATTCGGCCTATAGCCAAGATGGCGGACTGGCTGTTCTTCGCGGGAATATCGCAGAAGACGGCTGCATTGTGAAAACGGCTGGCGTCGATGCTTCGACCTTGAAGTTCTCCGGCGCGGCACGGGTGTTCGAATCGCAAGAGGACGCGGTTGCTGGAATTCTTAACGGCAAGGTCTCAGCGGGTGAGGTCGTAATCATTCGCTACGAAGGACCACGCGGCGGGCCAGGCATGCAGGAAATGCTCTACCCCACCAGCTATTTGAAATCGATGGGCCTTGGTAAGGAATGCGCGCTTCTTACCGATGGGCGTTTTTCTGGTGGTACATCTGGCCTTTCCATTGGTCACGTATCCCCCGAAGCAGCGGAAGGTGGTGCCATAGGCTTGGTCGAGGATGGCGATATCATCGAGATCGATATTCCTGGTCGCACCATTTCACTCGCGATCCCGGCGGAGGAACTTGCAGCCACGCGCCAAGCCATGGACCAAAAAGGGCCCTATGCTTGGAAGCCAGCCACGCGCCAACGTTTCGTGACGAAGGCACTTGAGGCCTACGCGCTTTTGAGCACCTCGGCTTCCAAGGGGGCCGTGCGGGAACTTCCGCGCTAGAGCACTTTCAGCAAAAGTGTGTGCGGTTTTGCGCCCGGAAAGTGCGTAATAATATGAGCTTAGAGTAATTTTCATGATCATAAGATCATTAAAAGTGCTCTAGTTGGAAGGAAAAAAAAAGCCAACATGCCTAATGTCGCTTTGGGCGGGTTTCAGCACGAAGCAAATACTTTTGCGCCGGTCAAAGCGACTTTTGAAGCGTTGTCCTAAAAAGTTCGGTTCATTTCCGCGCGGAATTCGAACCGATTGCCAGCGAGGCTCTCGTTGTGGAAGCACCGGGACCGGTCGCGCTTGATAACTTAACGCTCGATTTCAAAAAGCTGCGGCCTGGCCTTCGGCTCATGCCCGGTGGTCCAGCTTTCCAGCCCCCCAGATAGAACTATTCCCACGGTCCTGCTTGCTTGCGGCCTTTCCAACGTTTACGCCGGGCGGCATCGCGAAGCGTAATTCCACTCGGCAAGTCCTGTTGGCCGAATAGCGGGGTTCCTCTGCGGCGCAGGAGGAAATAGAGGGGAATGCCCGCGACAAATCCCCCGATATGCGCCCACCAAGCAACATTGGATAAATCGCTAGAGAGAATGCCTTGGAATAGCTGAAGGCCGAACCAACCGATAAGAAGCAGCCAGGCTGGCAGAAAAACCGGAACGATGACGATCGGAATCCAGACCCGCGCTTTCGGGTGGAGAAGAAGATAAGCTGCCAATATGCCGGAAACCGCGCCGCTTGCACCTATCAAAGTGATTTCGGAGTGTGGGGCTATCGCGTACTGCGCCAAGCCCCCAATAACACCGCTTAAAAGAAAGAAGATTATGAAGCGCAAATGACCCAATGCGTCTTCGATATTGTCCCCAAATACCCATAAAAAAAGCATGTTGCCGCCGAGGTGGGCCCAGCCACCGTGAAGGAACTGATAGCTCACCAATGTCAGCCATGCTGGCACGATGGAATAGCCATCGGGCAAAACGACATTGCCACTCAACAAAGCTGGCATGAATCCGAGAGCAAGGAAAATTCGGTTCTGAGCCTCGGGATCCGCAAATGTGACCAGGGCATGGATAAGAACACACCCCAGCATCAAGCCCCAAGTGACCCAAGGCCACCGGATTAAAAGGCGAGGGTTCTCATCATGCAGGGGAATAAAGGGCATAGATCACTCAACAATCGAGACGGCACCAAACGGGTGTGTGGTCGGATGCCTTTTCCCGTCCGCGAGGGCCGCGATCGATATCGACCTCCACCAGGATATCGGCTGCTTGTGGGGAGAGGAGAAAATGGTCGATGCGCACTCCATTGTCTTTCTGCCAAGCGCCGCGTTGATAATCCCAAAAGGAATAGCGATGCGCCTCCGCATGAATTGCACGGTAAGCCTCGGTATAGCCGAGGTTTAAGATACGTCTAAAACGCCGGCGTGATTCCGGACGGCAAAGTGCATCGTCGGCAAATCCTTCCGGGTCATAGCAATCGTCATCACTTGGGCAAACGTTATAGTCGCCACCTAGAACAGTGGGTTCTTCATCGTGCAAAAGAGCCTTGGCATGATCGAAAAGGCGTTCCATCCACCGAAGCTTATAGGGGAACTTTTCAGTATCGATCGGGTTGCCATTGGGAAGATAGATCGTGGCAACGCGTAAACCAAAAGTGCGGGCTTCCAAATAGCGTGCCTGTTCATCGCTTGGATCGCCCGGCAAATCGAAGCGAACGTCCTCAAGGGGTGCTTTTGAAAGGATCGCAACGCCGTTATAGCTTTTCTGACCGCTAACCTCGACGTTATAGCCAAGGTCTTCGATTTCCATGCGTGGGAAGTTTTCGGCAAGCGACTTGACCTCCTGCAGAAGGACAACATCGGGTGCGGCATTACCCAGCCAATGCAATACGTTAGGCAAACGCGCCTTGATCGAGTTTACGTTCCAAGTGGCAACGGTAACCATGGGAATGATGAGAGACTCCAAGCAATAAGGTTCATTACCCTACACCAGATTCTCTCAGATCGAAAAGGAAGAGCCGCAACCGCACGAGGCTGTGAACGCCGAGTTCTTTATCTGAAAAGCGGACCCGATCAAATCTTCAACGAAGTCGATCGTGGAGCCGGATAAGATATCGAGTGACGCCTCGTCGATAACCGCTGTAATGCCACCTTTTTCGAAGACAAGATCATCTTCGTTGATGCTGTCATCGAAGGAAAAGCCGTATTGAAAGCCAGAGCAACCGCCGCCGTGCACTGCAATTCGCAGCTTCAGGCTATCGTCCTGCTCGGCTGCCATCATCTCAGACAGGCGCTTAACTGCGCTGTCGCTAAGGTCTATGGTGCGTGTATCGCTCATTTTTTTGCCCGGATCGCTAAATTTTGACGCATTACTCTTGTAGATGTAAGGAGTTTGGCGCCACTGTCAATCTCCGAACTCTCTTAGATCATA
>CAXMNO010000261.1:0-10463 GCA_964194655.1 uncultured Acidimicrobiia bacterium | reverse complement strand
GTGCCATGCACAAAAAGCCAGCCGATCAAGTCGTTCAACAAGCCACGATCGCTGTGCAGCGCTGCAAAGGCCCCCAAGATTGTCCCATTCACAAAAAGTAAAAATAGAACAGGGATTCCAAAGGCGAAGCCAAGCGCAAAGCTTAAAAGCCCAATGCGGGCGTTATGCGTGAAGAGGTAACTGGCAAAAAGCCCAAGCGCGCCTGCTTGATGCTGCTCTTCTCCATAAAGGACGGCGCGCAGCTCCTCGGTCGAGCTTGTAGGGCCACGGCCACCGGCCATTCCCTCCCCCACAAAGGTATAGAACCACTCCTCATTCGCGTTTGTGAGGAAAAAGCCCACCGTAATTCCGAGCGCTAAGAAAAGCGTCGCCAAGGCCAGGTGCCATCCACTGGTCCTGACAGCGCGGGGAAAATCGCGTACGAAAAAATCGACAACGACGGTTCCGAAAGCCTTCCTAGGGCCATAGATAAAGAAGTAAGCGCGCGCACTCAGCGATTCGAGGTAGGAGAGGATCGCCCGGTCGAGTGATATAGAACGTGCCACGGAAAGCGCTGAAAGGGTCGCCCGGTAAAGCCCTGGAAGCCGCAGCACCTCAGGCGCGGTTAAGCTAGCGACCCCTTCCTTCTCTGCCTTCTTGACGAGCGCATCCAGCTCTTTCCACGTTGCCTCCCGCTCGCGCCGAAATTCCCAGCTTTTCAGTTTGAAGGACGTCATACCAGCTCCAAACGCTTGATTTCGAGATAGCGGTTGATAAGCGCAAAGCCAAGTTGGCGTGTTTGCACCTCCAAACAGTGCACACCCATGCGTCTCAGGCGTTCCAGCACAATCGCACGCTCGCGGCGGAAATCGCTGGCAATTACACCGCGCGTGACCGTCTCCAAACCGCGAGGGGATGCAGCCACCTCATCGCTGAGATCCGGGTCTTCAAAAGTCACGAAAAGAATAAGGTGACGTCCGGCCATACGGCCTAGGTTCTCCACCATCAATTCAGCGGTCACGGTATCCACAAAATCGGTTAGGAAGATGATGAGCGATCGCCGCTTCAAGCGATCCTGCAACGCGGCAAGCCCAAGCGTGAAGTTCGCTTCTTCTTGGGAATAGCTGAGATTCGCTGAAAGTCGCTGAAACTCGCCAAAAGCTCTGGGTCCTGAAAGCGCCTGACTCGTGAGATGCGGCTTTGAATCAAAGGCAAAGAGAGAAACGCGGTCCCCGTGGTGAAGTGATGTATAGGCCAGCATCAAGCCGGCATTGATGGCATGGTCCAAGCGCGGCACGCCCTCTAAAGGCGCGCTCATCAAATGCCCGGTGTCGAGCGCGATGACGATATTATGGTTCCGCTCGGCCTGGAATTCCTTGCAAACCAACGCACGGTGGCGCGCGGAGTGCTTCCAATCGATTGTGCGGGGATCAAGGCCCGGCACATAATCGCGCAGCCCCTGAAATTCCGAGCCCTCGCCTTGTTGGCGCTGTGGCTTCATACCGAATATGGCGTCTTGGGAACTCAATTGCGCTGCCGCATCGCGCACCGCACGAATGTTCGGAATGACCGGTATTTCTATGGCCAGCTCATCGACCCGGCTGTGCGCCACCAGGCCAAGCGGGCCGAACCACCTGAGCCAGAGTTTCTCCAAACGCGCCATTCCACGCTTTTGTGGAAGGAGCTGGAAGTCCAGCTCACTCACCTCTTCAGGGCTAAGCGAAAGCTGCCCCGCTGGCGGGCTCTCCAAGACGCCTGCTGCTTCGATAATAACCTCAAGACGTTCCAGGCCGCGCCTTTCGCCCGGAATCGAAGCCTTTAGGGTCATAACTTCATCATGGCCGATGTGAAGACGGCGTGGGGCTTCCAACTCGGCAACGAGCCCGGCAAAGGGTGCCCCTAAACGCCAATCCGCTGCGATCAGGAATAAAACCGCCCCCAGGGCTGCAATGGTGACCGGCCAAAGCGTCTCGTCAATCAAGATGAGGAGCAACGAGAGGGGAACAAGGCTCCCCACCAGAATGACCGCGCGATATGTCGGGCGAGCCGTCATTTGGGCATAGTCCTCATTTTGGTATTGTCCTCATTTTGGTAGTGTCCTTATTTTGGTGCTGCCGTTTGATCGAGAATTTGCCCGACTACGCGGTTCACATCGATTTCATCGATCTCGGCACCAGGTGCCAAGATCAGGCGATGCCTTAGAACGTGAGGCGCCAAAAGCTTGATATCGTCGGGAATGACATAATCGCGGCCACGCAGGGCTGCATAGGCACGGCTGGCCGTTGCCAGCATGTTTGCCGCGCGCGGCGAGGCGCCGACACTAAGCGAGGGATGTTCCCTGGTCGCACGGATCACATCGACGATATAATCAACGTTATCATCGGAAAGTCTAAGGCCAGCGACATAGTCGCGCACCTCCCCCAAATGCGCCAAGCTTGCGACAGAGACAAGATCAAAGCTCGCGAGGTCCGGCATCGCCGTGCGGTGGCCATGCAGGCGGACGATCTCGCGTTCTTCATCACGGCTGGGATAATCGACGATCAGCTTGAAGAGGAAACGATCCAATTGCGCTTCAGGCAGTGGGTAGGTTCCTTGCTGTTCAATCGGGTTTTGCGTTGCCACCACCATGAAACCGTCACCTAGATCATGGGTCTCGTTATCGATTGTGACGTTGCGCTCCTGCATTGCTTGCAGAAGGGCTGCTTGCGTTTTCGGCGGTGTGCGGTTGATCTCGTCGGCGAGCAGCAGCTCGGTAAAGATCGGCCCCTTTGTCAGGCGAAAGCTGTTGGTTTGGAAGTTGAAAAGATTGGTGCCCAGCACGTCGCCGGGCATCAAATCGGGAGTGAATTGAATGCGCCCGAAATCGAGCCCGAGACAGGCCGAAAAACTCCGCGCAAGTAAGGTTTTCGCCGTGCCGGGAACACCTTCAAGAAGAACATGGCCCTGGCTCAAAAGGCTCACCAGCATCAGATCTAAAATATCATCCTGCCCGACGACGATGCGCCGGACTTGCTCTTTCAAGCCCTCGCTAATGCGGTTAACGGCGGCGAGATCCATTGAGCAACTCCCTCTTCCAAAGATAAATCCGGCGGGCCAGTTTAAGCAGGCGCCTGCGATCCCTGCTTTGCCCTGCCGCACAAAAAGCGACTTCATTTTCAAAGGCTTCGGCGCGTTCTTTCAAGCCGCGCGCGATCTCTAACCGTGCCAGCCATTCCCTTGTTTCCCGCTCCCCCAAGCGCGCTGGCACATGTAGGGCGTGCAAGACATCCCGTAGCTGGACGCGCCAATAGCGCTGCAAGATTTCTGCCTCATGCCCTGTGGTGAAAAGCAACCGCGTCGCGTTTTCGATCAAGCCCGCGTGTCCCGGCTGCAAGGGTGGCGCCAACGGTTGAAGAGGCCCAAAGCGCCCAGTCGCGGCCCAAGTCAACAGCCCCATCGCCACCAACGCGACAACAGTTGCCACGACCAAGGGAAATTCCAAAAGTGAGCGCCACAAGCTGGGCACCTTTAAGAAGCCGTGCACCGTCTCGTCAAGGACAACCCCCTCATCGCCGTCGCGCAGATAATCCAAAATTCCCATGACGAGGCGGGCGTTCCCACCCTTTTTCAGGCCGTGATTGGCCAGGAAATCAGGGTCGGAGAGGAGATAGATTTCCTTGCCATCCACATTCACGCGCGCAAGGAAAATCCCTTCTTCAGAAGCGATCAAAGGCTCCAAGCCAGCACCACGCATCAACTGAATATTTGGAATGCTGGGCGGCGGTCCAATATTTTGGGCGTTCCACTCGACCTCGCCTTCAAGCCGCACGAGCGAGGCCCCAGGCGCAAATGAGCGCAAGATAGCCCCCGGCACACTGCGGGAGAGTAACTGAGCTTTCGACAACCAATCTGGCTTATCCGCACGCGGCACACCAAATCGTTTTGGAAGCGTAACAATAACCTTATCGGCAAGGTGAAAAGTGCCCCGCAGCTCCTCCCACGCAGCCCCCGGATTAGGTTCCAGCACCATAAGAAGGCTTCCACCGATGGCTCTCAAAGCGGATTGATTACGGCTCACCACAATTGGCACATCAAGCTCGCGCAGCAGGTTAGTAAAAGCTTTATGACCTATGGCGGAGTTGGAAAATGAGTTGGCAGAGGCCGTGCGCGCGCGCCCCGCATCTCCCGCCAAGATACTGAAAACAATAAAACTTAGAAATGCGAAGATCCCCACCGCGATAAGCAGCGCCGCCGTGCGCGGTTGAAAGGTCTGGGCGTCCTTCATTGCGCTCACCTCCTACCCTCGCCGCTGAAGGCGAGGAAGGATTGGCGGCAGGCGGCATAGTCGGCCGCATTCGCCAAACGCCCGCCAAAGTGAAATAGTTCCGACTTCGAAACGATCAAATGAAGGGCACTGCGCTCGCCTTCTTTAATCGGCACCGTCTCCACCACCTCGCGCGCGGTCAGTGAGGGATTTAGGATGAGATCGAGCTTGGTGCGAAGACTGTCAATCGAGAAGATCAAGATCGCGTGAACGGCTTCTGAGTAGTTGCCGGATGCGGCGAGACGGTCGGCCTCCGTAAGGGTCGCGCTATCGAAGATTTCATTCGTATCGATCGCGACCCGCCTTGCTGGTTCGGCCTCCTTGTCGTTGCGCTGAGGCCGCTTTTGACCCCAACGATCAAGGGTCTGGAACAGCGAATAGAGCGCAAAGATAACGACCACGGCCAAGGCGACCCAAAGCAGCAACTCGAGGACTTCCGCGAAATCCCCCAGCCCAATCAGATCGAGCTCCTCAGAAAAAGGGTTTCTTTCCGGCGAGTTTGAAGGGGCTTCTCCCTCACCTTCCCGGACACCGCCCTCTCCTTCACCGCTTGGCAGATCTTCTTGAAAATCGCCGCGGGCGTAAACCTCCTCCAGCGCTTTGGCGAGGTCCGCTTGGTCAATTTCCGCTGCTTCAGCCGGGTGCAGGACGGCCGGGAGCAGGACGAATGTCAAAATCAGCAGGACTGCGAGCGGAAATGCCAAAGACCGCACGGCTTTTGCCCAGCAAGGTCTGGATAGGGAAATCGTGCCACCGCAGGAAAGATTCGCATTTTTTATCATTAAACGCATAGAACCCTGTCTTTGCGTTTATGCCAAGACAGGATTGCGTCAGGGCTGCCGCATTTTAGTTGCATAACTTCGTATGCTTCGCCGTCAACTTTCTTAAGCCTATCTAACAAATTCCTCCAACGCTGCCGCATCGCGCAACACCTTATGGGCTTTCAGCGTGAAGGCACCGTCTTCTACATGCAGGGCGATGCCGGGAAGGATTTCCAGCGGCGCGCGGTTATCCTTAAGTGCACTCACAATCACGCGTTTGGCAGGACTATCACCCCTGGAGTGGAGCGGGAGAATTCTAATCGCCCCCATCTTCCCCCCCAAAAGGGCGAGGATTTCCGCCATGCGATCAGCACGGTGGATGAGTGTGAGGCATCCCTTGGGCTTCAAATATTTATTGGCGGACGTAATCCAATCAGCAAGCAAGCTTTCCTGCTCGTGGTTGGCGAGCGCTCGGATCTTATTGGGCGATTGCTGGGCGGTCCCCTTACGGTCATAGGGCGGATTGAAGAACACACCATCGAAGGAGACAGGCTCCAGCACCGGTGGGGGCTTCAGGATATCCCCACTTAAGATGCGAAATTCGCGCTGCAGGCCGTTTTCCAGCGCGTTATGGCGTGCGAAGTCGCAAAGGCCCGATTGTAACTCCAACCCTGTCACATGCACACCGGCCAAGCCGGCGTCGCGATAGCGCTGCAAAACTGAAAGGGAGGCACCGGCAACCCCGCAGCCAAGCTCAAGCAAGCGTGCAGGCGCACGCGGATTAATCGCGGCTGCCAGAAAGATCGTATCAACAGCAACTCGGTAGCCATCTTCGGGCTGATAGAGAATGACGCGCCCATCGAGCACGGCGTGACGCACAGCACTTTGAGGAAGCGTGCTCACACGCTTTGCTCCTCTGAAAGGTCGTGATCCTCGCCCGATTCCCGCAAAATCCAGCGCGCACGGCTGAGATCATCCACGCTCACCATGACCCGGCGCGGCAAAATGCCAAGCGATCCTTCAAGCACACTCATGTGGGTGTCGAGGACGATGATCTCTATGCCCCCATCGCTCAACAAGGCTTGAATCCAAGAGATACGGACCAAATCGTTGCTTCGTAATAGCTCACGCATAACCTTCACTCACTCCCAACGACGTCTTCGTCAAACCGCACCTAACGTATCCGGGGAACCCAACATACCCGGGGAACATTGAGGCGATAAGAAATGACTGTTGCCAAGTGCCTTTTCTCGTGGTTCAAGCTACCCTGTTCCTGACGGTCTTCTTATAATCGCGCTTGCGATAAAAAGGGATACCTGTGGACTTCAGGAAAAGCAATGTGAGGGATTGGTTGTGGCACTGGTGGCCGGAATGAAGGATGAAGCCGAATTAAACCGGCGCCGAGGCGTGGCTCCTTTGACTGCGCTGGTCGAGGATGACCTCGTCCATGTCAATCGCATCATCCTTGAAAATATGGATTCGCCCGTTGCCTTAATTCCGCAGTTGGCAGGGCACATTATCGCAGCCGGCGGCAAGCGCCTACGCCCCATGCTGACCTTGGCAAGCGCTGGGCTGTGTGGTTATGAGGGGCAGCGCCACTTGGGGCTCGCAGCCGCCGTTGAGTTCATCCATACAGCCACACTGCTGCATGATGATGTCGTCGATGCCAGTGACCTTCGCCGTGGGCGCGCAACGGCCAATGCCGTCTGGGGCAATCAGGCGAGCGTCTTGGTTGGGGATTTTCTCTTCAGCCGCGCCTTTCAATTGATGGTCGCCGATGGTTCTCTTCGGGTACTGGAAGTCCTCTCGAATGCGTCTGCCGTGATTGCGGAAGGCGAAGTCCAGCAGCTCATGACGACCAACAACACCGAGACGACGGAGGCTGATTACCTTTCCGTCATTTCGGCCAAGACCGCCATACTTTTCGCCGCTGCCTGCCAGATCAGCGCCGTTGTGGCCGAGCGTCCGAAGAAAGAGGAAGAAGCGCTGGAGGCTTACGGCCGTGATTTCGGCATCGCCTTCCAGCTTGTCGACGACATCTTGGACTATTCCGCCGAACAGGCAGCGCTTGGCAAATCCGTCGGCGACGACTTCAAGGAAGGCAAGATGACCTTGCCCGTGGTCTTGACCTTCGAACGATCCAACGACGAGGAACGCGAATTCTTAAAGCGCTGCCTCGAAGATCTCGATCAAAAGGATCAAGATCTGGAACGTGCGATCAGATTGATGGAAAAATACGACGCCCTTAAAGATGCGAAGTCACGAGCCAGAGCTTATGGGGAATCGGCGCGCGATGCCTTGTCGATCTTCCCGGATAGCCCAGCGAAGAGCGCATTGACCCAGGTCGTTGAATTCTGCATTGAGCGTGCCCACTGAGATTAACCCGGTGGCCATGGCACGCGGCCCTTCGAAAACATAGCTTGATCCTTTGCGGCGCCCTTTTCTAGCCGCACTGGACTTGAGACGAGTGAAAAATGTATCACCAGCCGACCACCCGGGTTCCGGGCGGAACGACATTTTCCCGCGAGCTAAGCCGCATGTCAGGGGTCGCCTTGCCTCTGGCAGGTGCTTATCTTGCGGAGTTGGCGATGTACTCGATCACGAAGGTCGTGGTTGGGCGCCTTGGCTATGTGGAATTGGCAGCCACCGGCCTTTCCGGCGATATTACCTTTGAGATTCTAGCAGTTCTTTTTGGCTATCTCTCCATCATCGGGGTGATGGTGGCGGAGGCCGATGGGGCTGAAGACCGTGCGACGACACGCCACCGTGCCCGCCAAGGCTTCATCGTTGCCACCCTGCTTGCCATACCAGGGACGATTTTGATCTGGAATTTGGATCTAATCTTTCCACACCTCGGCCAAAGGCCCGAGGTTGTGGCGCTCACTGGGCCGTTTCTGGCAGGGGTCGCGCCTTCGGCCTTGCCGCTTTTATGGTTCACGGCATTGCGCAATGTGGTCTCCGCACTGAACCGCGCGCGCGCCGTTTTGATGGTCACGCTAGCAGCCGTCGCGCTCAACACCTTTTTGGCCTATGCCTTGATCTTGGGAAGCTTTGGCTTTCCAGCATTGGGCCTGTTCGGGGCCGGTCTCGCCATCTCGATCTCGACCTGGGCCATGTTTTTGGGGCTGGTTATCCTGATCCGCCTTGATGGATTTTTTGCACCCTACCAATTTTTCGATAGCCTTCCCACGATCGACTGGCCGCATTGCCGCTCCGTCTTTCGCTTAGGCCTTCCGGTGGCTGGCATTGTCATCTTGGAAGGTGGCCTTTTTGCAGCCGTCGCCTTGCTGATGGGAAGCTTTGGGGCGGAGGCGTTGGCGACCAACAATATCGTCTTTACCTGGATCGCAACGGCCTTTGTCTTGGTTCTGGGCCTGTCTGAGGCCGTCATGGTGCGCGTGGCGCGCTGGACCGGCGTTGGCGACCGAGTGAGCGCCCGGCGCGCCGGGTTGATCGGCATCGGCCTCACCATCACAATCATGTCCGTGCTGGCCATCGTGCCCTTAGTCTTTTCAGAGCAAATCGTTGCGATCTTCCTGGAGCCTGATGACCCGGCCCTTCCCGCCATCATGGAAACGGCGGCGAGCCTTTTTATCATCTCTGCCTTTTTGGGCGTCTTCGATGGCCTACAAGCTGTTGCATCGCGCGCACTAAGAGGCCTTCGCGATACGCTCATCCCCATGTGGATAGCCGCCGTCGGTTACTGGCTGGTCGGCATTGGCGGCGGCGTGCTTCTGGCCTTCGAGTTCGGCTTTGGACCGAGCGGCTTATGGATGGGGTTGGCTGGTGGCCTAATGGTCACAGGCGTCATCTTGACATGGCGTTTTATCAAGCGGACGCGGATACCGGCGCCTGATATGACTGAAGCAGTTCCCAGCGAAACTCAAGCGAAGTGACCACGTAGCCAGTCGCAAAAGGTTTTGGCAGCCGCACTCATTTCGCCGTGGCGTGGACCGACGAGGTAGTAGGCTTCACGTGCGGCGACCTTCGCGTCCAAGACCTGCACGAGTTCGCCACGTTCCAGAAGATCACCGACGAGGACTTCGTGCGCCATGGCAATACCTAGCCCGCGGCGCGCCAACTCGAAAGTCAAAACGTAGGTGTTGAAGGTATGTGCGGCGCGGCCCTTGATGGCTGGATGCCCGGCCCCTTCGAACCACTGGTCCCAATCATCGATGGTGCCGGAGATATGGAGCAAAGTCTCCACCGTTAAGTCCTGAACCGTCTTCACGCGCGCCGCGACTTCCGGCGCTGCGACGGGGAAAAGTGTCACGCCGGAAAGTTTCTCGCGCGGCTCGCCACCCCACTCCCCACGGCCAAAGCGGATTTCGACCGAGCCATAACCGCCGGTGAAGTCCGCATCCCACATGGCGGTTGAAAGGTTCACCTGGATATCTGGATTGAGCGCGAAAAAACCATCAAGGCGCGGGGCCAGCCAGTGGACCGAAAAGGCAGTGTTGGCCTTGACCTCCACCAGCCTTTCCGGGCGGTGGCCTAGGAATGTTGAGGTTCCGTCACTCAGAACCGCAAAAGCCTCGCGCACGACTGGGTAGTAATCGCGACCGGCCTCCGTCATCAGCAGGGATCTGGGACGCCGCAAGAAAAGCGGTTGGCCCAAAAAAGTCTCCAGCGACTTCACTTGCTGTGAGACGGCGGATTGAGTGACCCCCAGCTCCTCGGCGGCAATCGTGAAGCTCATGTGGCGGGCGGCTGCCTCAAAAGAGCGAAGCCACTGCAAGGGTGGAAGGCGGTTGCGCAAAGCTCTAAAATCCAGACATAATTCCAGGCATAATTTAGGCATAAGTTTGACTAATCTTATGCCAGCAGATTTCTCGTTTGTCATTCAATTGCGTTTTAAGCCACAAATCGGGCAAGCTTTTTTTGTCGTTGCATGACAATCTTTAAGGAGTGCGGCCATGAGTACAGAATCATTGCGCGTGATCGATAGTGATCAAGCCCCCTTTCAGCGCGAGCGCGAGGAGTTGGCGGCCGTCTTCCGCTGGGTCGCGCGCCTTGATATGCATGAAGGGATTGCCAACCACTTCTCGCTTTCCGTTTCCGATGACGGCAGCCGGTTTTTGATTAACCCGCGCTGGCGTCATTTCGCGAACATCAAGGCAAGTGAGCTCTTGCTCGTGGATGCAAATGATCCAACAACGATGGAGCGCGAGGATGCCCCCGACCCCACGGCCTGGGGCCTGCATGGGGCGATCCACCGCAGCTTGCCGCAAGCACGCTGTGCGCTTCACGTGCATTCGAAATACGCGACGGTGCTGGCTTCCCTAAAAGACAGCACCATGCCGCCCATCGACCAGAACACCATGCGTTTTTATAACCGCATCGCGATCGACGAGACCTTTGGGGGTCTCGACTTTGAGGAAGAAGCGGCACGCGCCTGGAAGATACTTGGCAACAAGTCG
>CAXMNO010000260.1:0-1675 GCA_964194655.1 uncultured Acidimicrobiia bacterium | reverse complement strand
TCCATGAGGCGTGATGCCGAGAACGTACCGGACCGCCCGCGCATGAGTTCGGATACGCGGGGCTGGCTTGTGCCAAGCAGTTTTGCTGCTTCACTCTGGCGCAAGCCCCGTTCCTTCAAAATCTTGTAAATTTCCAAGGTCAGATGGGCTTTTAGACGTTCCTGTTCGGGGTTGGGGAAGCCAAGATCGGCAAACACATTGCCGCTCCCCTCCTCCACTTCGGGTTTTGATGTCCTCGCCATTATTAGTTCTGCCTTTCTCCAAAGTGTTTTCTCGCGGCTTCCAACCGCTTCTTGATAAGGTCCATGTCCTTTTTGGGTGTCTTGATGCCCTTCGTCGCCTTTTTCTGGAAGGCGTGCAGGACATAAACCACACCGTAAAACTGGACTGTGTAAACAGCGCGGTAGGTATCCGTTTGGTAGCGGTCAACAATCTCTTTGACCGAGGCGGAGCTAAAACCTTTGAGGGGCTTCACGGAAGGATCGTCTTCGCCCCGTTGCGCGGCGTAAAGGGCCTGTCCGATGTTTCGTCGCACCGCTGTTGGGAAGGTCTTTAAGTCCTTTCGTGACGATCCAACCCAATTAACCGGCTTCAGCACGCTGCTCATTTTGTAAATATACCGATATCGGTATAAACGTCAAGTTTGAAGACCGTGCGGCAAGCGCGCACCCAAAGTGGTTCTCTGGTCGCTAGGCCAGCGCCTTCAGCGTCTTTCGCGCATCCGCCATCAGCTTGCGAAGCCGCCTTCGTTCTTCTAAGGCCTCGAGGGTATAGGGCCCATTTGATTTTTGGGGATCCCACTCGGTCTGGCGGGTGCTCTATAATTAGTCCTTCGATCTCAGGTCTCCGTGATGACCCGAGACAAGCTGTCTGAGCGAGTTCCGTGGTGTTCCATAGTCTGAAGTCTTTTCTCTATGGTGCCTGTCTCCTCTGCCTCTTAATCCAGGGGGCGCAGGCCGCCAGCTGGCGCGAGCATAAATTCGCCGGCTTTAGCGCATTTGATAATGGGGACCTCATGAGCGCGGTCGAGCATTTCGAAGCAGCTCTCACCATCGCCTACGAAAAACAGGTGGCTGCTCAGGATATAGGACCAATTCTGGAAAACCTTGCGACCGCCTATTTTGCCGTCGGCCGCCATGAAGACGCCCGGGACTCGATCGAGCGATGGGACAAGATCCTGGCACAATCAGCTGACACGCCCTGGGTGTCCGAACAACAGAACTTCCGCGACCAATTGGCTCATTTCATTATTGAACCCCTCGACAAAACCGAAGGTAAGGCTGAGGTTCCAGCAAGCAGCAAACTCGCCTCTGCCGCGACCGATGCCGCACTGAAGTCGGGCGACTATGCCATTCATCTCGTGTCGTTGGGGGTCGAGAATAATATCAATTCCTCCTGGCATCAGCTAAACGCGGCCTCTCCGTCTCAACTCACCGGTAGCGCTCTTGTCGTGAGACAGGTCGACCTGGGCGACCAAGGGACCTTCAATCGTATTCTTGCGGCACCATTTGCCGATTCAGCAGAAGCGGAGAAAGCTTGTAGCGAACTGGAAGGCCTGGGGCAGTTTTGCACTGTTCTATCTTTGGAATGAACTCGCGTGGCGGCCCGGTCGGGCCATCGCTTGCGAGCACGCCGGTTTCGGACAAACATGGCGCCATGTTCCGTCTCGACCCCC
>CAXMNO010000259.1:0-3192 GCA_964194655.1 uncultured Acidimicrobiia bacterium | reverse complement strand
AAATCTTCCAAGCTTTCAGCGCGATGGGCATGGCAGTTAAAGGCCTTTGCCAACATCAGATAATCGGGATTTTCCGGCCTGACCGAGACATGCGGTACGCCAAGACGCGTCATAGAGTCTTCAATTTCCGCGAGCGCATCGTTATTCCACAAAACAATGGCGAGAGGTTGGCGAAGTTCAGCAGCGGTCGCGAGCTCTTGCACCGTGAAAAGCAGCCCACCATCGCCGATTAGGACAACACCGGGTCGATCTGGAGCGGCCAGTTGACCGCCAATTGCCGCTGGAAGTGCGTAGCCCAAGGTGCCGAACCCAACGGGGTGCAACCAAGCGCGCGGGCACCTCGCTTCAAAGAAGGTATTGGCTGTATAGGCAATCTGCGTCATGTCTGAAAAGACGAAGCCATCATCCGGCAAGGCGTCCCGCAGGGCATCGATTACGGCGACTTGCTTGCGCTCCAACGGGCTCATCCCGGCGCGGACAGCGCTGCGAACCTCTGCAATTTCTGCCTCAACGATGGCGCGTGGACGTTCCTCATCATCCCCAAGCTCTTCCAAAAGGCCCATCAGCATCTCGGCGCTGTCACTGGCAATCGCCAAATCGACGTTGTAATCGCGGGTTACCGCATGGGCATCGATATCGACGCGAATATACTTGCCTTTGACGGTCAAGCGCCCCGATCCTTCAAAGTGATCGCCGAGGGCCTGCTCATAAACGTTAGATTGTTCATCCCACATGAAGAGGTCCGCGCCCGAAAGCTCCGACCCCAAAATGAGCACCAAATCGCATTCCGCCATGTAAGTCCTGGCAGGTGCGCGCTGCAGCCAGCCACCCAGACTCAAGGGGTGACGTTCATCCAAAATGCCTTTGCCTGCGATCGTCGTCACGACAGGCGCCGCCAATTTTTCGGCGAGTTCTTGAACGAAATGGCCGGCATCGACCGTACCGCCGCCCGCTAGGATCAAGGGGCGTTTGGCGGCACGGATCATCTCTGCCGCCGCCTTGATTTCTGCCTTTGAAGGTGCCGGCCTGCTGGGCATGGCGGTTTGTGGCAGTACACTCGCCGCCGGTAATTGCATGACATCCAAAGGAATTTGGATATGAACTGGCCGCGGGCGCCGGCTGGCAAAGTGGGCAAACGCGCGTGATAGCAACTGAGGGGCTTGGTCGGGCTGATAAACCGTTGCGGTAAAGGCGGTGAGAGGGCGGGCCACAGCCTCCTGATCCGTAATTTCGTGCAAGGCACCACGCCCCATTCCTAAATCGCCCGACGCATTGACGGAGGAAAGGACCAAAACCGGGACGGAATCGCTAAAAGCCTCCCCAATCGGGGTTGCTGCGTTGGTAACACCGGGACCTGTAATCAAAAGGCATGTGCCGGGCTTCCCGGAAACGCGCGCATAGCCATCGGCCATAAAACCAGCGCCTTGCTCGTGGCGGACACCGATGTGGCGGACGCCGGCGCTTTCTATTTCCCTATAAAATTCAAGCGTATGCACACCGGGAATACCGAAGACGATATCAACACCGTAAGCCTTTAATTGATGCAGCAAAGCCCCGCCACACGACATATTCATGAATCAATCCCCCGAACGCTGATAAACCCGAATGCCGATAAATCAGACCAAGAACACTATTTGCCCGCAAGCTAGCAATCCGCCGAACATTGGCTCATCGCGCATCCGCCATGATCCATGCTGTTGACGACATCGCGTGTCGGCAAACCAGCCCGAGGCCTGCCCGTTAGCCTTATTATCACACCCTCTTGAATTGCTCATTGGCTTTAAGGCCGCTATTTCCCTTCACCTGTTTATTGCCAGTTATGAATAGACTGGCGCGCGGGCTCATTGTCCCCGTGTTGTGTTTTAGGAGAAGATCTCATGACGCCATTGCTTGCGGGCGCCCTATTTATTCTTGCAGCAGGAACTTTCGTTCTGGCTCCTCGCGTCAAGGAAGCTGATGGGTTTTTCCGTGGTGCGGCACCAGATGGCTCTGCGCCGGGCCTTTTGACGCTGGTCCTTTCACAAGTTACGACTTGGATCTTTGCCAGATCGCTGCTAACCGCTGCAATCCTCGGGTATTACTACGGTATTGCCGGTGCCTTGGCCTATACAGCCTACTACCTCTCCTTTTTAACCGGTGGCGCCATTATTCATAGCCTGCGCTTTCGTCATGGCTTTGGCAGCGTGCAGGAATTTCTGTCAGATCGCTTCGGGTCCTGGGGGCCGCGCTGCTATAACGTTGTTATCGGCGTTCGCCTGCTTTCCGAGGTCTTCGCCAACCTTATCGTCATCGGTATGATTTTTGGCGATAACGGCTCTCTTACCTATGCAATCGCAATTGTCGTCTTAGCCGCTGTCATCCTGGCCTATTCCATGTTGGGTGGCCTTCGCGCCTCATTGAGGACCGACGTCTTTCAAATGAGCGTCTTGGCCGCTTTGCTGGCCTACCTCGTAGCTGTCCTTTTGCTGCGTGAAGAGTGGTCTTGGGCCACCGCCATAAACTCCAGCCCCATCCAATTTGAGAGTGGTTGGAGCTTGCTGTTGGTTGCCCTGACCCAAATCTGGAGCTATCCGCTTCATGATCCCGTCATGATGGATCGGGGCTTTTTGGCAGACCGCGTAACGACGCGCCGCTCTTTCATCCATGCGGGCTGGATTTCCATGCTGGCAATTTTCGGATTTGCGCTCCTTGGCATCTTCGCTGGCCAGGAAAAACTCGAAGGCGAGGCGATGCAGGCCGTTTTGCTCCGCCTGCTGGGCGAGCCGACGATGTTGGCCTTTAATCTGGCTTTGATTATCTCAGCCGTCTCCACGATCGATTCCACGCTTTCAAGTTCTGCCAAGCTGGCCGTTGTCGATATGGGCCTGGCTGAGCGGAACCTGAAAAACGGCCGTATCGCCATGGCCCTCTTCATGATTGGGGGCTTGCTGTTCCTCTTTGGCGGCTCACAAGAGCTGTTCAGTGCCGTCGCGGTGAGCGGGACTGCATCGCTTTATTTAGCGCCTGTGGTTTTCTTCTCGCTTTGGGGCGGGCGCCACGTTGCAACTTGGAGCTATCTCTTCTCCTTCGTCTTGGCGCTCGGCGGTGCCGCGCTTTACTATCTCGAAGCCGGTGGCATTACGAATGTGATGGAACCGCTCACAGGTATCAGCCATAAATACGATAAATTGTTGTTGATCAGTTCGCTCGTGC
>CAXMNO010000258.1:0-11540 GCA_964194655.1 uncultured Acidimicrobiia bacterium | reverse complement strand
GAATGTGGGGCCTTCACTCTCCTCGTCGCTCACCAAATTCAAGACGGCGAGTGACTTGGCCAGCATGGTTTGCGCGCAACTTCCAGGCCCGCCAAAGACGCTTGGATGGAGGTCGAGCGGGCAACCCTTATTCAGAAGGTCGCGAGCTTGATGGCCGGACACGACGATGCAACTTCTGCTCTCACCCACTTCAGTGACAGCCGCATGGCAATCGCTAAGCGCGGCGCGGAGCTTTTCGGCAAGCTTCGTCTCAGCGTCGATTGCCTCATCCTTGCGCGCGATGACCCACCATTCCTCCGGGCTAAGCCACAAGATGGAGACACCGTCACCTTCTGCCACGGTGTTAGGCTTGGCCGGCGGGGCGACGCCAAGGACCGTCTCGGCGGCAGCCATGAAAGCTTTATCCTTGGTCTTGCCGCGCAAATTGACGATGGCTGGGAAGGGTGCCTCGTCCATGGCAATCCCCGCATTCCCGAGCGCCTCCGCCCGGCGTCCGTCAAGACCTTTGCCTGCAAGTGCACCTTGCCTCAAATATTGATTATCCATTCAGGCGCACTCCCTCAGGGTCATAGAAAACTGGACTTTCGGCAATCGTGCAGGAAATCACCCGACCATCGGAAAGCGGCGCTAAGAGCCTCTCACCAGCACGTTTGGACCCGCCCTTGATGAGGGCCATGGCGATAGAGCGCCCACAGTTGGGACTGTGATAGCTCGATGTCACATGACCTTCCATCGGCAAGGGCCGCTCGCTGGAATTCCTAACCACCAAATGCGCGCCTTCCGGGAGGACGACGTTCGGATCGTCGGTCAAAATTCCAACCAACTGCTTGCGGTCTTCCTTCAGGATATCCGGTCGTGTGAGGGAGCGTTTGCCAACAAAATCTTTGGTTTTGGAGACAATCCAGTTCATGCCCAGATCAATCGGTGTCACCGACCCATCGGTTTCCTGGCCAACGATGATGAAGCCCTTTTCCGCGCGCAGCACATGCATCGCCTCCGTGCCGTAGGGCGTGATGTTATATTTCTCACCCAGCCGCATAAGTGTTTGCCAAAGGAAAAGGCCGTAGGAGGCAGGCACGTTGATCTCAAACGATTGCTCACCGGTAAAGGAGATACGGAAGATCCGCGCTTTTACCCCTGCAACCTCACCCACGGCTGCGCCCATGTGGGGGAGAGCCTCGCTGGAAAGGTCCATATCCGTCACCTCAGCCAAGAGGTTACGGGCATTGGGTCCGGAAATGGTCATGGTCGCGAACTGTTCGGTGACCGAGGTCAAGAAGACCTTCAGATCTGGCCACTCGGTTTGCAGAAATTCTTCCAGATGCGCCATGACGGGGGCGGCATTGCCCGATGTCGTGGTCATGACGAATTGGTTCTCGCCCAGGCGCGAGGTCACACCATCGTCCATCACCATGCCGTCCTCGCCCAGCATCAAGCCGTAGCGGCATTTGCCCGGCGCGAGCTTCTTCCAGGCATTGGTATAGACCCGGTTCAAGAACTCGGCAGCGTCCTGGCCTTGGATATCGATCTTGCCCAGCGTGGTCGCATCCAAGATGCCGAGCGAATTGCGGCAGGCCTTCACCTCCCTATTGACGGCTGCATGAATATCCTCGCCGTCCTTGGGGTAGTACCAGGGGCGCAGCCACTGGCCGACGCACTCAAATTCCGCGCCATTGCGCTCGTGCCAGGAATGTATCGGGGTCTTGCGAGCGGGATCTAAAAGGTCGCCTATGTCACGGCCAGCGAAAATTCCGAACGTGACCGGGAAATAGGGCGGGCGGAAGGTGGTGACGCCAACTTCCGGCAAAGGCTTGCCATAGACATCGGCAATGATGCCGATTGCATTGACGTTGGCTGTCTTGCCCTGATCGGTCGCCATACCCGTTGTGGTGAAGCGCTTTACATGCTCGATGGAACTATAGCCCTCCCGCAGTGCCAAGTGTAAGTCGGCTGCGGTCGAATCGTTCTGCATATCGACAAAGTGCTTACCGCCACGCCCAATTGGCTTGTCTGAGGGGACGAGCCACATCCAGCGCGCGGGGAGGAAGTCTTCGTCGGAGGTCTGGAAACTAACCTTCTTGCGGCTCTTCGACTTGAACCCACAATCGCTTGCAGCAGCCTTGCCCGCTTCATAGCCTTCTTTAAGGCCGCCTTCGATGCCAAAGGTGCCATTGGCAGCACCGGCAGAGCGCTGCGCCTTTTGCATAGGCTCACCGGGGACGAAACAGGCGTGATCCTCATCCCATACGAGTTGGCCCTTAGCCTGGCAGAAAAGGTGAACCGTCGGGTTCCAGCCACCGGAGGATAGAAGCAGATCGCAAGCAATTTCCTCAACCGGACCGATAATGCCTTTTTCGTCGAAGTCGATCTCACCGATTTTTACCGAAGTAATGCGCTTCTTCCCAGCAGTGCCGACAACACCCTTGCCGGTGTGGATTTTTACCCCAGCTTCGCGCGCCTTTTCGGTAAGCGGGCCTTCCAGCACTTCGCGCAGGTCCACAACGGCTGCAACCTCGACACCGGCTGCCTTTAGATCGAGCGCCGTTGCATAAGCACCATCGTTGTTGGTGAAGACAACCGCGCGCTTGCCTGGCAGGACCGCAAAGCGGTTGACGTAGGTGCGCGCCGCATTCGCTGTCATGATGCCCGGACGGTCGTTATCCGCGAAGACCAAGGGACGCTCGATGGCACCAGTTGCAATCACAACCTGCTTGGCCCTGACCTTCCAGAGGCGGTGGCGTGGCAAATGCGCTGGCTTAGCTGCTAAGTGGTCGGTCAAATCTTCACGCATGGCCAGGAAGTTATGATCGAAATAGCCATAACAGACCGTGCGCTTCATCACTCGAACATTAGGTAGGTCTTCAAGCTCCGCCACTGCCTCCTCGACCCAATCAAGTGCGGGTTTGGCGTTTATCGTCTCCCCCTTCGTGCTTAGGAGCGCACCACCAAAGGCAAATTCGGCCTCGGCTAGGACGACGCGGGCACCGGCACGACCAGCAGCCAGGGCCGCCGACAAACCTGCGGCACCGCCGCCGACTACGAGAACATCGCAGTGGACGTAGCTCTTGTCATAGTTATCGGGGTCGGGCTGGGTCGGTGACTTACCCAGACCCGATGCTTTGCGAATGACGTGTTCGTACTTCATCCACATGGCCGCAGGCCACATGAAGGTTTTGTAGTAAAAGCCTGAAGGGATAAGGCGTGAAGCGACGTTATTGATCTCGCCAATATCGAAATCGAGCGACGGCCAAGCGTTCTGGGAGGCCGCTTTCAGGCCGTCAACCAGCTCGACCTGGGTAGCCTTTGAATTGGGGTCCGTCTTCGGGTCGTCACCGATTTGGAAGAGCGCGTTACACTCCTCCGCGCCCGCAGACATGATGCCGCGTGGGCGGTGGTACTTGAAGCTGCGCCCAACGAAATGGATACCGTTGGCAATCAGCGCTGAGGCCAAAGTGTCGCCTGGATAGCCGCGGAGCGTCTTTCCATTGAAGGTGAAGGTGATCGGGCGTGACCGGTCGATCAGACCACCCTCGGATAAGCGAAAAGTTTCAGTCATAATCCGGACGTTCCTTAAACGAAACTTTTCAATTCAATTTTTGGCGGCTTAGCGCCCATTTCATAGACTTGGAGAATCTCGTAAGTCACGGTGTTGCGCGCAAGGTTGAACCAGCGCCGGCAGCCCGCCGTGTGAACCCAACGTTCGAGCACGATGCCCTTCGTGTTGTCGCGAAGGAACACGTAATCCGCCCATTCCTTATCGGAAATCTCCTCTGGATTTTTCGGACGGGCGATATGGGCCTCCGCGCCGTAGCTGAATTCGCTTTCGGTGCGCGGACCGCAATAGGGGCACTCGATCAGCAGCATTTTCCTAAACGTCCTTCTAAAGTCCCAGTGTGCCTAGAATCCTAGTGAGCAACCGCGGCAGCGCCGTGCTCGTCGATCAAATAACCAGTCTGGAAGCGATCCAGCGCGAAGGCCTCATTCAACTGATGTGGTTCGCCGGTCGCAATTGTGTGAGCGAAGACCCAGCCGGAACCCGGCGTCGCCTTAAAGCCGCCGGTCCCCCAGCCGCAGTTAAAGAAGAGGTTATCGACTGGTGTCTTCCCGATAATCGGGCTGGCATCGGGGCAGGTATCAACAATGCCGCCCCATTGGCGCAGCATGCGCATGCGCTTGAAGAGGGGGAAGAGCTCGCAGACGGCCGCAATTGTTTCCTCCGTCACATCAAGCGAGCCGCGCTGGCCGTAGCCGATATACTTATCTGTACCCGCGCCGATAACCAGCTCGCCCTTATCGGACTGGCTGATATAGGCATGAACGGCACCCGACATGACGACCGTGTTGAGGATCGGCTTTACAGGCTCCGAAACAAGCGCTTGCAAGGGCACTGAGTGGATTGGCAAGCGGAAACCAGCCATATTGGCCATAACGCTCGAGTGGCCCGCGACGACGACCCCAACCTTATTGGCCCGGATCGTGCCTTTGCCCGTCTCAACGCCTTTGACCTCGCCATTTTCGATTATGAAGCCGTTGACGGGGCATTCTTGAATAATGTCGATCCCCATCTCGTCACAACCCCGGGCATAGCCCCAGGCGACCGCATCATGGCGCGCAGTCCCGCCGCGCTGCTGGAAGGAGGCCCCCAAGACCGGATAGCGACCATTTTCGCGCAGGTCGATGATCGGCACGATTTCTTTGATCTGCGCTGGTGTCAGGAATTCAGAATCAACGCCATTCAGGAGGTTGGCGTTAACCCTGCGCCCGATTTCGCGAATGTCACTTTGGTTGTGAGCCAGGTTCATAACGCCGCGTTGAGAGAACATGACGTTGTAGTTCAGCTCTTGGCTTAAGCCTTCCCAGAGCTTCATCGCATGCTCATAAAGATGGGCTGATTGGTCCCACAAATAGTTAGAGCGCACGATTGTCGTATTGCGACCTGTGTTGCCGCCGCCAAGCCAACCGCGCTCGATCACGGCGATGTTGGTAATGCCGTGGTTTTTGCCAAGATAATAGGCTGTTGCCAGACCATGTCCGCCGCCGCCTACGATGATCACATCGTAAGAGGCCTTAGGCTCCGGGCTATGCCAGGCCTTTTCCCAGTTTTCGTGGTAGTTCCGCGCGTTACGGAGAAGTGAGAAAATCGAATAACGTGATTTCATGATCGGTCCTGGGCGCCTTTACCGCAGATTATCTGCACCAAAAAACGGCCAATCCGTTGGCACGAATCAGTCCGTAGAGTGGCGTTGGAACAAGGAACTCAAAGCACTTCAACGAGCCCTAGGGAGCTTGTGTAACGCCGTCTGATTTTTTTCTATTCGCGACATGCCAGAATTATGCCATCTTGACAAGCTGTCTTCACCCTTATAAGCGGCTGCCAATAATTGTTTAGTGCTCTAGGGTTTTTTGGAGGTACGAGTTGGTTTTTGGGAGTCCACCGCGCGAATTACCGCAGCCGATCGGATTCGTTATGATTCCGCGCTTCTCTATGATCGCCTTTACCTCGGCGGTGGAGCCGTTGCGTATTGCAAATAGGCTCGCAGGCCGCAGCCTTTATGATTGGCGTCTTTTTTCCGTCGATGGCAGTGCGGTTGCATCCTCTAGCGGGATCGAAGTGCACCCTTGCGGGGATCTGGATGCAGCAGTCAAGGTCAATACCTTGATCGTGTGCAGCGGCGTCGATGTCCATAAGGAAGACGAGAAAAAGCTCTATTCCTGGCTGCGCCGTCGCGATCGTAGCGGCGCGGACATTGGTGCGATTTGCACAGGAGCATACCTGCTTGCCAAGGCGGGCATTCTCGAGGGATACCGCTGCACAATCCATTGGGAGAATCTGCCTTCTTTCTGCGAGGATTTTCCGGAGATCGATGTAACGGCAGAGCTCTTCGAGATCGACCGCAGCCGCTTCACCTGTTCAGGGGGAACAGCCGCAATCGATTTGATGTTGCACTTGATCGCGCGCCAATATGGCCATGAATTGGCGGCCCAAGTCGCAGATCAGTTCATGCATGAACGTATTCGCGATCAGCACGACCATCAGCGCATGTCGCTGCCTGCCCGTCTCGGCGTTCGCCACCCCAAGCTTTTGAAAGTTATCGCCCTGATGGAAACAAACTTGGAAGAGCCGCTTAGCCGCTCTGAATTGGCGGAAAACGCGGGGCTTTCAACCCGACAGCTAGAGAGGCTATTCAGGAAATACCTCAATCGCTCACCGGCGCGATACTATCTGGAACTGCGATTGAACAAGGCGCGTTTGCTGCTACTGCAAACCAATATGTCGGTCATCGATGTAGCGCTGGCTTGCGGTTTCGTCTCAGCGTCACACTTCTCAAAATGCTATCGTGATTTCTTCGGGCGCACACCGCGCAAGGAACGCGGACTGCCCGTCGGGCCAGCGGAACCCGGGGAGATCGAATCCATCGCGGTTTGATGAATTAGCCGCGTTCGCGCCTAACAAATAGATTCCCGTGACCAGGTTTCCGAAGCTCGATCACGGGATTATTTTTTCTAAGGATCTATGCCCGCCGCCGCCGTCGTCGACGACCCTGGTCATCGCCATCGCTTGCCTTCGGGGCTTTGCGTTCGGGCAGTTTCACGACCTTTTCCAGGTTGGGGAAGGCATCTGTCGTGTGGGGAAGCCCCATCGCATTGATGAAGTGCTCCTGGAATGCCGGCTCAACCGCCGTTTCGATTTTTTCAACCCTGCGGATGACCGTCTCGATCTGATCGCGCGCACCTTGGTTCAGCAGGGCGATGCGCGCACCCGTGCCCGCCGCGTTACCTGCGGAATAAACTTTCTCCAGCGGGCAATCGGGGATCATGCCCAGGACCATCGCATACTTGGGATCGATGTGGCTGCCAAAGGCACCGGCAAGACGAATTTGCTCGACCTGCTGAATACCAAGTTGATCCATCAAAAGCTTCACACCGGCATAAAGTGCTGCCTTACCAAGCTGAATGGCGCGGACATCGTTCTGCACGATCCGAAGTTCCGGCAAGCCAGCGCCGCCCGCATAAATTAGGTAGGAAAAGGTCCGACCATCTTCTTGTATGCGCGGGCTTTTTGCGGCCATGGCGCCATCGATCGTTCCATCCTGCGCGATGATGCCAGCCAGATACATCTCCGCTAAGGCTTCGATGATGCCCGAGCCGCAAACACCCGTCACGCCGGTCGATTTCGTTGCCTTGGCGAAGCCGTCCTCATCCGACCAGAGATCGCAGCCGATGACCCTGAAACGTGGCTCCAGCGTCTCCGGATCGATCCGCAGGCGTTCGATGGCACCAGGGGCAGCGCGTTGGCCGCAGGAAATCTGCGCACCCTCGAAGGCGGGACCCGTGGGGGAGGAGCAAGCGAGAAGCCGGTCCTTATTCCCAAGTATGATTTCAGCATTGGTGCCGACGTCCACAACCAACGTGATCTCATCGTTGAGGTGCGGTGTCTCTGACAGAATAACACCCGCCGTATCGGCGCCGACATGCCCTGCGATGCAAGGAAGAATGTAGACCCGGGCATCAGGGTGGAAGTGAAGGTCCAGCTCCTCTGCCCAAACTGTCATGCCGGAATTGGCCGCAAGCGCAAACGGCGCGCCGCCAAGCTCGGTCGGATCAATGCCCAAAAGCAAGTGATGCATGATGGGGTTGCCGACGAAGGTCGCGTTCAAGATACGCTCGCGCTCGATCCCGCCTTCCTCGCAGACTTCGCCCGTCAAGGTATTGATTGCCTGGCGCACGACCTTGGTCATCTCTACATCGCCACCAGGGTGCATCATGACATAAGAGACACGGCTCATCAGGTCTTCGCCAAAGCGGATCTGAGGATTCATGATGCCGGAGGAAGCAATAACCTCGCCGGTCGCGAGGTCGCACAGGTGGGCTGCAATCGTGGTCGATCCAACGTCGACGGCAAGGCCGTAAATGCGGTCAACGAACCCTGGCCAAATCGCGGTCATGATTTGGGCGCGGTGGACAGCCACCGTTACCTTCCAATCACCGTCGCGCAAAGCCTTTTGGATATTTTGTAAAATCCGTAAGTCGGCGGTGAGACCGAGCAAGCTCCATTGGGTCTCGAGGGCTGCTTCGAGCCGCTCAAGGTCGCCGGTGGGGTTATGCATGTCGGGCTCTTCGACCTCGACATAATGCAAGCGCATGGCCGGGTCGAGTTCGATATCGCGGGCCTCTGCCCGTTTACGCACAACTTGCTTGTGAACCTGGCTATCGGGGGGAACGTCAATGACGATGTCTGACTGGAGGCAGGCTTGGCAAGAAAGGCGACGCCCATCCTCCATCCCGCGCTTGGATTTATAGCGTTCTTCGACGCTGTTCCAGTCGGTAACGTGATCTGCCCGGCTGATAATGCCGTGCTTCGCAAACTTACCTTCACTCACCTGGATTTGGCAGCGGCCGCAAATGCCGCGGCCGCCACATACCGAATCGATATCGACACCGAGACTACGCGCCGCCTTTAAAAGGGGTGTGCCAACAGGGAAGTGACCCCGGCGACCCGAAGGCGTGAAGACGACAAGCGGTTCCTCGGCCATCTGGCTTAGCCCCGACGACGGCGACGACGCTCGCCGCGGCCCTCGTTCTCAGCGGCTTGCCCACCTGGTACAGGCTCACGGTATTTCTTGATCCATTTGGCGCAATGCGCATCTTGGCCCATCAAGACGTCGGCCGCCATGATGCCCGTCATCTCTTCCTGGTGAAGCGGGTTCATGATAGCTGAAGTCATACCAGCGCCCGCTGCCATGGCAAGGAAGATGGAGTTCATGCCGTGGCGGTTGGGAAGACCAAAGGAGATGTTGGAGGCGCCGCAGGTCGAGTTCACGCCAAGCTCCTCACGCAGCTTGCGAACGATCGAAAAGACCTGCAATCCAGCACCACCCAGTGCACCGATCGGCATGACGAGCGGATCGACCACGACATCTTCAGGCTTAATGCCGTAATCTTGGGCGCGGTGGACGATCTTCTTCGCAACCTCAAAGCGGACGTCGGGATCCTCAGAAATACCGGTCTCGTCATTGGAAATGGCGACAACGGCGCAATCATACTTCTTGATAAGCGGCAGGACTGCTTCCAGGCGTTCATCTTCACCCGTGACCGAGTTCACCAGGGCGCGGCCTTGGTAGGCCTCCAAACCAGCTTCAAGAGCTTCCACAATCGAGGAATCGATTGAAAGGGGAACATCGACCATCGACTGGACCAAGCGGATGGTGTCGGCCAGGATCTTCGGCTCATCGGCCAAGGGGATACCGGCGTTGATGTCAAGCATGTGGGCGCCGGCCTCGACCTGAGCGATCGTGTCTCTCTCTACCGTGGAGAAATCACCAGCAACCATTTCGGCGGCAAGCTTCTTGCGGCCCGTTGGATTGATCCGCTCGCCAATGATGCAAAAGGGCCTTCCGAAGCCGATGACGACTTCTTTCTTAGCTGAACTAACAATGGTCTTGGTCATGCCTTTCAAGGCTCCATAGTCTCATAGGGTTGCGGGGTGCTCTCTTACCCGGTTTTGCCGCTGCGTTAAAAACCATTACGGCCTCTTCGGCAATTAGCTAGCTGGTGCAGCGGCGACACTCTGTTGTTTAAAAGCGTATTCTTATCAAACCGTTCACAAAATTTCACGATTTACAGTAAAACCTTTGTCCTTTGCCTTCAGCGTAAAGTCCCCATCGACCACGCCGTAAGCCCAAGCAGCCGTCTTGCGCATGCCGCCCAGCGGGTAAAAGTGCACCTTCGCAATACCGCAGTTGGGGTCGGTTGCCTTATAGCGAGCGAGGTCCAGCAGCAGCTTATCGGGTGTGCTAACGGTCAGAAGCTTTGCCACGTTGCGCGCTTGTCTGGTCAAGAAACGCATTGAGGGGCCAACGCCGCAGGCCTTGGCATGGCCAATCAAGGTTTTGATCGTCGCCAAGCCTGGCACGCCGATGTGCACCGGCATCTTGTTGCCATCGGCCTGGATTTTCTTGTCCCAAGCAATAATCGGGTCGGCTTCGAAGCAGAACTGGGTTGCGATATAGAGGTCCGCGCCCGTGCGCTCTGCGAAAGCGTATTTCCAGGCGAGCGCTTCTTTGATTGCTTCGTCAGATATGTCGGGGGAGCCTTCGGGGTGACCGGCGACACCGATCTTCTTGATGCCGTACTTGTCGAAAAGCCCGGTCTCAAGAATGGCCATCGAGCTATCGAACTCGCCAACCGGCTTATTGACGGCACCGCCAAGGGCGACAATTTCCGTGATGCCGACTTCCCCGGTTAATTGCTTCAGCGAGTCTTCGAGGTTGGCACGCGAAGCGATCGACCTTGCCGCGAAGTGGGGGAGGGGTTCAAAACCTTCCTCGCGCAAACGCTTGGAGACCTTGATCGTGTCGGCAAAGTCCGAGCCTGGCAGAAAGGTCACGGCGATCTTCGCCCCGGGGCGCAAGTGCACACGATAGTCGGGCGTTTTCGCCGCCGATCCTGGGGTGGTTTCCACAGTAAAGTCGGTCGTGAAATCGACAATTTGCCGGGTAAGCTCGTCAAAGCTTTGGGAAGGCGCGGGTTGTGACATTTCGTCTAAAGTTCCCCTAAAGAGCCCTGATATCGGGCCTCATCATTCACTCGGCCAAACCACCGTTGGCGACGAGGCGGTCCAGTCGGTCTTTGTCAAATTCTGTTTCAAACCTATCAGCCGCGCTTTGAGCCTCAGTTTCAAGGTCATCGCCGCAGTCTACCGGCGCCGCCCGCCGCCATTCAGCGAGGTAGGAATCGCTGTCGCGCAGCTTCGCTTTCATCGCCGCACGGTCGATTGCTTTCTCGAAGCGTTCATCGAGTTGGCGTTTCGCCGCTTGCCGACCTGCTTTAACGATTACTTGTGCAGGGATGTCGCGCCAATAGACGACAATCAATTTAGCCATTGCGTCACTCCTTTGCAGCGGCATCGGCTATGAATTGCCCAAGCTCGCCATATCCAGTAAATCTGTACTCATAAGTAAGTCCAAGCTTTTCAGCGGCTTGGCGCGCTTTATCTTCTAGATCGGGGTCTTTTGTCTGCGCCAAATAGACCAGGGTCGTGTAGTTCCCGAAATACATGTCGCGAAGCTGCGGATGGCGGTCAATTCCCATCCCTTGAATGATCAAGCGGTCAAAGTGACGCGCGAGATAGTCTGTCAGATAGAAGCTGAAGGGGTTTTCTTCTGCCTTGGCATCAAATTCGGCATTGCCTGAGAAAAAACCGTAGCAGTGGGCCCCTTCAATTCGCTCGACCCCTTCCTCGGCAAGGACCGCATCCAGCATTCCGCCCGTTCCGCAATCTCCATAAAGCACGAAGATACGGTCATAGTCCGCGCGGGACTTACGGATCTTCTCTCGCACAGCTTCGGGGATCTTTTGCGGTGTGTTGTGCCAGATCGCAGGCAAGCACGTTACGTCGAGGTGCTGCCAGCCACTCCGGCGTAAGACATCTATAATCTCACGCCCGAGTGCGCCACAAGCGATCAGGAGAACACGCCCGTTCCCAAGCTCTTCAGCGGAGCTGGACATGGACTGCTTCTCCCATCACGAAAAGACTAACT
>CAXMNO010000257.1:0-3168 GCA_964194655.1 uncultured Acidimicrobiia bacterium | reverse complement strand
TTCTTGCGTTGGGGCCAGTCCGCATTCGATAACTTCCGCGTCGTGCCTCCTGGGACGGGTATCTGCCATCAGGTGAATCTCGAGAACCTCGCCCAGGTCGTCTGGACGAAGGAAGAAGATGGGGGCACCCTCGCCTATCCGGATACGCTTGTTGGCACGGACAGTCACACCACCATGGTGAACGGCCTTTCGGTTCTGGGTTGGGGCGTCGGCGGTATCGAGGCAGAAGCTGCCATGCTCGGCCAACCCGTTTCCATGGTGATCCCTGAAGTTATCGGCATGAAATTGATCGGCGGCCTGAAGGAAGGCACGACTGCCACCGACCTGGTCTTGACCGTAACGCAGTTGTTGCGCGCGAAAGGCGTGGTTGGAAAGTTCGTCGAATTCTTTGGCCCTGGCCTTGAAAATCTAACCCTGGCCGATAAAGCCACGATCTCGAACATGGCACCAGAATATGGGGCGACTTGCGGTATCTTCCCCATTGATGCGGAAACTATCCGCTATCTCGCCTTCACTGGTCGTGATCCGGAACGTGTTGCCTTGGTAGAGGCCTATGCGAAGGCGCAAGGCATGTGGCGTGATGCTTCATCGCCCGATCCTGTCTTTACCGACACTTTGGAGCTTGATCTGGCCAGCGTCGAGCCCAGCCTGGCGGGCCCTAAACGCCCGCAGGACCGTGTTGCTCTCTCCAGCATGGCGAGTTCCGTCAAGTCCTTGCTGAGCGATGCTTTTAGCGGTGGCACGGCAACTGCGGTCGAGGGAAGTGATTTCGAGATCACCCCAGGCGATGTTGTAATCGCTGCCATTACGTCGTGCACCAACACATCGAACCCCGGCGTTTTGGTCGCAGCCGGCCTTCTTGCCAAGAAAGCACGCGAAAAAGGGTTGAATTCCAAGCCTTGGGTCAAGACGTCCTTTGCCCCAGGCAGCCAGGTCGTGACCGATTATCTGGAGGCTGCTGGCCTGCAAGAACACTTGAACGGTCTTGGGTTCGACCTTGTTGGCTATGGCTGCACGACCTGTATCGGTAATTCCGGCCCCTTGCCGGAGCCTATTCACAACGCGATTGAGTCCGGGAAGGTCTCCGTTGGGGCCATTCTCTCAGGCAATCGCAATTTCGAAGGCCGTGTGCATCCACTAACGACCTTGAACTATCTGGCCTCACCGCCTTTGGTCGTCGCCTATGCGCTTACCGGAAGCTTTACCCGCGATCTGCTGAGCGAGCCCTTGGGCAAAGGCAGCGATGGCGAGCTGGTCTATCTGAAAGATGTTTGGCCGAGCAATCAGGAAGTACACGAGGTCATCGAACGTGTCCTCAGCCCTGAAATGTTCAAGACCCGCTACGCAAACGTCTTCGAAGGGCCTGAAGCCTGGCAGGAAATCGATGCGGGCGGCGGCATGACCTACAGCTGGGAATCAGGCAGCACCTATGTGCAGTACCCGCCTTTTTTCGAGGATATGGAAGCCGAACCAGGTCCAGTTTCCGATATCAAGGGGGCACGCCCGCTCGCGATTCTGGGAGATTCAGTCACGACAGATCATATCTCCCCCGCTGGTGCGATCAAAAAGGAAAGCCCAGCCGGTGGTTATCTGACGGACTATCAAGTGCGCCCTATCGACTTTAACTCCTACGGCTCCAGGCGTGGCAATCACGAAATTATGATGCGTGGCACCTTCGCCAATATTCGCATTAAGAACGAGATGGTCCCAGGCACCGAAGGCGGGGTCACCCGTCATCTGCCCGACGGCACCGTTATGCCAATTTACGATGCCGCCATGCGCTACCAGGATGAGGGCGTGCCGCTTATCGTCATTGGCGGCAAGGAATATGGCACAGGTTCCAGCCGTGACTGGGCGGCAAAGGGCACACGCTTGCTGGGCGTCAAGGCGGTCATAGTCGAGACCTTCGAGCGTATTCACCGCTCGAACCTCGTTGGTATGGGTGTCTTGCCTTTGCAGTTCAAGGAAGGAACGAGCAGAAAGAGCCTAGGCCTGACAGGCGAGGAGACCTTCGATATCACCGGTGTGGAGGCTGGCTTAGCGCCGCGAATGGACCTCACGCTCACTATCAATCGTCCCGATGGAAGCCGCGAAGAGGTGCCACTATTGTGCCGAATCGACACGTCGGACGAGGTCGATTACTATCGCCATGGTGGTATTTTGCATTACGTCTTGCGGGATCTTCGAGACCGGGTGGCATAATTCGCCCCTTCTGCAGGAAGCACAAAGGGCCTCTTACTTTTGCGTGAGAGGCCCTTTTTTTATGTGGCCGGCATGCGTGAGTCGCCGCCAATGAAAGTTACCACCTTGTGGCTAAGCTTGTAGAAGCCCTTTTGTGGTTCCGGCAGGGCCACGATCTCATCACGGGAAAGCCCCGAATAAAGCCCGCGAAGGAGACGTCCGGTGGCACCATGTCCGACGACAACCAAGGTTTCTTCTTCATCGATCCCCGATAGCCATGCAGAAAGCCGCTCTTCTGCCATGCGATAGTTCTCCCCGCCAGGCGCTGGGACGGACCAACGATCTGCTTTTCGACGAACCCAGCCATCCCGGTCCTCTTTCTCTATCTCCGATACCGTCATTCCCTCCCAGCGGCCAAATGAGAGCTCCTTCAGGCGATCCTCGAATTCCATCCGGGTTGCTTGAAAGCCGACTTCGCGCGCAATCAAATCAGCGCTCTGGCGGCAGCGCCCAAGCGGGCTAACAATCATCCGCCATCTTTCACATTTCTCCAGCAGAGGCCGCAATAGACGTCCATTCTCGATCGCCTGCTTGCATCCTTTGTCGGTCAAGGGAGAGTTACTGTGTCCCTGAAGACGCTTCTCCGTGTTCCACAAAGTCTCGCCGTGTCTTAACAGATAAATCATACTGAATGTGGCCTTGTTAGAGATTACGATCATTCGGCGAACTTGCTGCGGAGGAATACCGTAATCGAAGAACCTCATTAGCAAACCACAAAATAAATCACCTTAAGTTGATTCGTAAGTGACGCCGCCGAGGCTCTATTTTCTAAGATATGAAACGTCGTAATTTTATAATTTTCGGTGCGCTCGCCGGTGTGGCCTCCTTGGCCGCCTTCCTGCGCCCTTCCTCGAATGGTGTTGGCCTTCAGCAGCTCGCTGCAGCCGAGCCTTTGAATGCTACTGGATTGCCGAATGTCGAGCGGCC
>CAXMNO010000256.1:0-3663 GCA_964194655.1 uncultured Acidimicrobiia bacterium | reverse complement strand
CCCGGTAGAGGCTAGGGAATGAGCCGATACCCGCCAGGCTCTGTGACCAGTATTTCAGCGTTGGAAGGATCTAACTCGATCTTTTGGCGGAGCCTGTAAACATGGGTTTCCAGCGTATGGGTCGTCACACCGGCGTTGTATCCCCAGACTTCGCCTAGCAAGGCGTCCCTCCCCACAACAGAAGAGCCACTTCGGTAGAGATATTTCAGGATTGAAGTTTCTTTTTCGGTCAAACGTATTTTTGTCTGATCCTCGTTGTGAACCAGAACCTTTGCGCTTGGACGGAAAGTGTAAGGGCCAATACCGAAAACCGCATCCTCGCTTTGTTCGTGCTGGCGCAGCTGTGCGCGCAACCGCGCCAGCAAGACGCCTAAACGGAACGGCTTTGTGATGTAATCATTAGCGCCCGAGTCCAACGCCAAAATCGTATCTGCATCGGATTCCGCAGCGGTCAGCATAATAATTGGCGATTTTACGCCGGAACGTCGCATTAAGCGGCAAACCTCGCGGCCGTCGATATCCGGCAATCCAACATCAAGCAGAATTGCGTCGTAGTATTCCGCCTTCGCCATCTCCAGGCCTTGGGCACCAGTCTCGGCCTCCGCAGCATCAAACTCCTCATGAAGATGCAGCTGCTCACCAAGGGATTGGCGAAGCGCATCATCATCATCGATTAACAGGATCTTTTTACTGCTGAGATTCGTCACACTCACCCACCTCTAATTCGATTATACTCCAGATAACACCCCGGCAAGACCTATTCAAGGTGTGCTGTGTTCCAAAGATCAGAGGTGCACCCCTTATCATGCCTTCACGAGATCGTTGCTCGACCTGCAGATGATACAGACATTCTGATCTCATGAGCGGCGGGTTATTGGAGCGCGGCAATCCGCAATTGGCGTGCTCTGGTGAGGATGGCATTTTCCAAATCTATCGGGGTTTGATCGCCAACGTTTGAATCGCGCCACTCACCGGCAATGGTCTTCTCTTGTCGGAAGACGCGAGCCTTTACCCCATCTGCTCTCAGATCTCGCCCCAAGATAAATACATTGATCTTAAAGCGTTCCCCGTCCGTTTGTGGCGGGGTGTACCATTCGGTAATGATCACGCCACCGAAAGGATCTGCAGAGGCGAGCGGCATAAAGGACACTGTATCAAGAGTGGCGCGCCAGAGATAACTGTTTACCCCAATCCCGCCGCCGCCGGCTCCGGCACCTGGTGTAATCTCTTCGTTACCGCCAAAACCCAAACCGCCTTCGCCGAAGACGCTCGAAGGTTTCTTATACATACTGCCTGTCGTTTTACGATAATCATCATCGGGATAGACCGTCTCTTCGCCATCGCTCTCACAAGCGACCAAACCCAAGGATAGGATAACTGCGGCAAAACTCGCAATGTGACGTCTAAACACGGAATTAAACCCCTTCTTGTTCCTACCGGGCCCGAGCGGTGCCAATCCTGCCCCTTTAAACTCGAAACTACGGCTATTCTCAGAAAATACCGCGCTATATTGTATTATACCAGAGGCATTTATCGAATTATTTTCGCCAACCGTGTGTTTCAGCCAAGTCAGCTGGCAAGGCATGCCATGCCCTATTCTTCTGCTCGATTGAAAAAATCTCACGCCATTCTTCGATTTCACCGCGCCTCAGGTGGACGATTTCAGCTTCCGCATCAGCATTAAACTGGGCCGGATCCAACCCTAGGAACGCAAAGGCATCCTTAAAATAGGTATCCGGCGCTTCGAGAAAGTGCTCAAAGGTGAAAAACTGCACGTCAATGCCGATCTCCCGATCTTCCGCCACCTTCTGCCAGCCCTGGACAAACTTCACCAACATTGGCAGGAAGTTATCGACACTCCAATCCAAGACTTTATTGAAGTCGCCCGCCAAAACGCCTGCCGGCGGCACGACTTTGCGCCAAAGCGGCCCCATAAGCCGCATTGAGACATCGTCCCTGACAAAATGGGTCCACGAGAGGACGACCTGCCTTGGGTCACGTAAATGAAAGAGGACTTTATCCAAACCTGCGTTTTTCAAGGCCGTTAGATTATGGCTACTCGCGGGAAGGTGCTCTTTGGCAATCAGTCCGCCTTCGGCGGCAAAGGCCGCCCGATTTGGGATCACTGTACAATCGGGATAAAGGCAGAGAGATATGTGACCTTGCGCCAAACCAAAACCTTCCGCAAAGCGGTTCCATATTGATTCACTGGCCGATTTGGGAACTGTATTTATGAGGATGCCTGGCATGCCCCGCCCGCGTGCATCGGCAATCCGCTGATCGAACTCTCCCTGCGTCGCGCGTACCGGGTAAACCGGCAACTCGACCTCGGCCAAAATACCTTCCGCCTCCCTCGTTTCTCCCCGCGCCATAAGCAAATTGGCAAGAGAGGCTCTGGTCGGCATATCTGCTTTGCGATGGCTAGCTGCATCACGGGTAAGCGCAATAGCCCGATCAAGATAGGCCTCCGCTTGGTAGTCTTCTCCGTCTTGGAAGCTTATCGATGCCAGCAGAGCGTATGCTTGAGCGTGTTCGGGCGCCTTGTGGACGACCGTTTCAAGTGCTTTGCGTGCGATTTCTTTATTGCCTTCAGCCAAGCGTTGGCGCCCGAACATCAGCAAATCGTTTGGGTCGATGTCTTTAAACTGTAATTGGGTCACCAAAGCCGTGCCTTCATTCACGAGGATATTTTCACCGCCCCAGACCAGATCCCCAAGACTAGATCCGGGTCGAGGGCGGCGCGATTATGACGAATAGCTAAACTTGGGGCAAGCGGGGCATTAAATGCTCATATTTGGCGTGCGGTTCTTGCCTCGCTCCTACTTGGACACTAAGTTGCGGCACTCTCATTATATATATGGGTCTTAGTTGGGAGGCTTAGTTGCCAGGTATCGTGTGGCTCGCATCATACCCCAAATCGGGGAACACCTGGGTGCGCGCCTTTCTTGCCAATTACATTGTCGGTGGAACGGCACCGCTCAAGATCAATGACCTGCCGCAATTTGCGCTGGGCGATAGCCGTGCAGACTGTTTCGAGGGTTTTACGGATAAGCCTGTATCCAGCCTTTCACTGGCTGAAGTTGCGGCTTTACGTCCAAAAGTTCAAGACTGGTTCGCCACTTCGCAGTCGGGCCAGGTTTTTGTTAAGACCCATAGCATGATTGGTCGTGTCAGTGGAAATCCATTGATATCGCCGCAAGCCACTACGGGGGCCATTTATATCCTGCGCAACCCACTGGATGTCACTCTCTCCTACGCACATCACTTTAAGGTCGATCTGGATCGAGCAATAGAATTGATGGCCCGCCGCAATGGTCGGCTGCCCAGAAGCGAGAACGTTGTTCCTCAGTATATCGGGAGCTGGACCCAAAACGTGCGAAGCTGGTTGAGCGCTCAGGGTATGATTTTGAAGGTACTGCGATACGAAGATATGCTCGAGAGACCGGGTGAGACCTTCGGCTCGGTTGTCGAATTTTTGGACCTTCAATTGGACCCTGCGAGGCTGGAACAGGCAATCGCCTTCACCTCTTTTAAGGAAATGAAACGTCAAGAGGAGGCCGAGCGCTTCGTCGAGGGACACCCCGACGGGCGTGTGTTTTTTCGCGAAGGCCGCGCCGGTGCCTGGCGTGACGCCCTATCGCAGACGCAAGTCGATCGCGTCGT
>CAXMNO010000255.1:0-3782 GCA_964194655.1 uncultured Acidimicrobiia bacterium | reverse complement strand
ATAGAAATGCGGAATTGTCTGTTTCGCCTCGGTCAAACGATTGGCAATGACCTTCCGCATTGAGCTAAGCGGTTCCAACTCATAAGACATGCCAAGAAGATCGGCCATTTTCCTGGCACCGGGACCGGAAGGTGCCGCAGGTGCACTTGCACTAGGCGCTGGTGTTGGCGCAGCGGCGCGTGGCCCACCAGCCATAGCTGCCTCAACATCGGCCTTAACGATCCGTCCATGAGGGCCGGACCCCATAACCGATGCGAGGTCTAGTCCCGCCTGCTTTGCCATGCGTTTGGCCAGCGGGCTTACAAAAATTCGCCCCCCCGATGAAGCACCATTTGGCCCACTGGTAGCCGCGCTCTCAGTCTTAGCTGGAGGTGCTGCTTGCGCAGGCGTCGCAGGAGGAGGTGCTGTCGGGGCCGGAGCCGGCGTAGCAGCAAGTTCAGCAGCGGCATCGAGCGACGCTGCGTCTTCACCTTCTTCAAACAACAGAGCGATCAAGGTATTTACGGGAACACCTTCGCTTCCCTCATCGATCAGGATTTTCCCGATGGTGCCTTCCTCGACGGCCTCGACTTCCATCGTCGCCTTATCAGTCTCAATTTCGGCAATCACATCGCCGGAGTTGACTTCGTCACCTTCCTTCACGTGCCACTTTGATAGATTCCCCTCGGTCATTGTCGGGGATAACGCCGGCATCAGGATTTCAATCGGCATGCTTTCGTTCCTTTTCCAGCGTTTTAATCGCGGTAGCAGACTTCTTTCACGGCCATGACGACGTTAGCTGCTTTGGGCAGTGCCATGGCTTCGAGATTTGCGGCATAGGGCATGGGGACATCCTCGCCATTTACCCGTTTTACCGGCGCATCCAGCCAATCAAAGGCTTGCTCCATAACCGTGGCAGCGATTTCAGATCCGATGGAACAGATCGGCCAGGCTTCTTCGCAAGTAACGAGGCGGTTTGTCTTTTTAACAGACTGAAGCACCGTCTCGGTATCGAGCGGACGGAGACTGCGAAGGTCGATTACCTCGGCCGAAATTCCCTCTGCTGCCAGTTGTTCTGCTGCCTCAAGCGCCTTTCCGACCATGATCGAATAGGTCACGATCGTGACATCGCTTCCTTGGCGCACGACCTTGGCTTTACCAATTGGCACAACCCAGTCGCTGCTGTCGGGCACTTCGAAGGTGCGGCCATAGAGAATTTCGTTCTCTAGGACAATTACTGGATTGGGATCGCGAATGGCTGCCTTCAACAGGCCCTTTGCATCCGCCGCCGAATAGGGCGCGACCACTTTCAAACCAGGAATCTGCGCGTACCAGGCTGAATAACACTGTGAATGCTGGGCTGCGACACGCGCTGCTGCCCCATTGGCACCACGAAAGACGATTGGTGAGGAAATTTGTCCACCGGACATATAGTGGGTTTTCGCGGCTGAGTTAATGATGTGATCGATTGCCTGCATGGCGAAGTTGAAGGTCATAAACTCGACAATCGGCTTTAAACCATACATCGATGCGCCCACGCCGACACCGGTAAAACCGTGTTCCGTGATCGGTGTATCGACGACCCGTTTGGGGCCAAATTCATCCAGCAAGCCCTGGCTGATCTTGTAAGCGCCTTGATATTGCGCGACTTCCTCGCCCATCAAGAAGACCTTCTCGTCGGCACGCATTTCCTCGGCCATCGCGTCGCGAAGGGCCTCGCGGACGGTAAGGGTAACCGTCGGGCCGTCCCATTCCGCCTCAGCTTCAGGTGCAGCGGGCGAAACAGCGACCTGTGGAGCCACTTCTGGAACCGGCGTCGGCTCAGGCGCGACCACCGCTGCTGGGGCTGGGGCCGCGTTAGCGCTATCGAGCGCCGATTGATCCTCGCCCTCTTCCAGGAGGACAGCAATGATCGAATTGACGGCAACACTTTCGGCGCCCTCAGGCACAACGATCTTTCCAATCGTACCCTCGTCTACGGCCTCCACTTCCATCGTCGCCTTATCGGTTTCGATTTCTGCAATGACGTCGCCGGAGGAGACGCTATCTCCCTCACCTTTCAGCCATTTGATCAAGTTGCCTTCCGTCATCGTGGGCGAAAGTGCCGGCATCAGAATATTGATCGGCATGGGTATCTCCAAATTTGCCGAGCGCGCGGCAAAGAACTCCCGCAATCACGCACTCGCGAATCGTTAGGCTGTAACGTAAATGTCTGTGTAAAGCTCGGAAGGCTGAGGTTCGGGACTCGCTTGGGCAAAATCGGCCGCCTTGGAGACAATCCCCTTCACGTCCTTATCGATTTCCTTCAACCTTGCCTCATCGGCGACCTTCTCTTGCAAGAGAAATTCGCGCATCCGCTCGATAGGATCGCGTTCTTGGCGAACTTTCTGGACCTCTTCCTTCGTGCGGTACTTCGCCGGATCCGACATGGAGTGGCCGCGATAGCGATAGGTCAGCATCTCCAGGATATAAGGTCCCTTGCCGCTACGTGCGTGCGCTGCTGCCTTTTTACCCGCTTCCCGAACGGCAAGAACATCCATTCCGTCCACCTGCATACCGGGGATGCCATAAGCTTGACCCCGGTTATAAAGCTCGGTGCTTTTGGCCGAAGAGCGCTCACTCGCCGTACCCATGCCGTATTTGTTGTTTTCAATTATGTAGATAACTGGAAGTTCCCAAAGAGCTGCGATGTTAAAGGACTCATAAACTTGCCCTTGGTTGACAGCGCCATCGCCAAGATAGGCAAGGTTAACGGCTTTTTCGTCCAGGTACTTGTGAGCAAACGCAACGCCGGTTCCAATTGGAACCTGGGCGCCGACAATTCCATGGCCGCCAAAGAATTTCCGCTCAATGCTGAACATATGCATCGAGCCACCTTTACCTTTTGAATAACCACCCTCGCGGCCAGTGAGCTCCGCCATTACGGCATCTGGATTCATGCCACACGCAAGCATATGACCGTGGTCACGGTAGGAGGTCACCTGGCTATCCGCTTCGGTGATCGCGGCTTGCATGCCCACGACAACTGCTTCTTGGCCAATATAGAGGTGACAAAAGCCGCCGATTAAACCCATGCCATAAAGCTGCCCCGCCTTTTCTTCAAAGCGGCGGATCATCAGCATGTTTCTGTAATAAGATAGCATTTCTTCAGGTGATGCTGTGGCAGGCTTTTTCGTCGTGCGCCGCCTATCGGTTTTCCCTGCGGCAGCCCTAGTTCCCTTGGCCATTTGCTTCCTCACTGCCCTTTATTTTTCATTGAGCATGTCGGGGGGCTTATCGCCCTCGCTTCTGTTGAAGCGGAGCATAGCAGAAAGCGCCAGCGCTCGCAATGATGGCTAAACCATTGTAATTACAAAGAAATACTAGATTAATACGATTTAAGTTAATCGTTCGATTTACTGCTCATGGCTAGGGAGGAGAATGATAAACTCATCGCTATGACCGTAGTTCAAAACACGCTTTGCCCGCTCCTCTAGAAGGTCGGGGTCTAGGTTGGATCGTCTGAGAAGATTGACGCGGGCCTCGAGCGTTTCCCGCTCTCCTACCAGCTCGGCCTGCTGCGTACGGGCTGCGCTTAGATCGGTCTGCAGCTCGGCCCAGCGTTTCACGCCGCGGTCTCCTTCAACGGCGTGGTACACAAAATAGCCAACGACCGCTGCTGCGATGACGTGCAATGCAACACGGCGGGCTCTTAATCGTATGTCTCTAAAAGCGTCCACGAACCGGATCGAATCACATTCGGATTCATCTAGTCAACAAAAAAAGCTAAATGATTCCAATAAGATTCATTAAATCTGCAATGT
>CAXMNO010000254.1:0-4084 GCA_964194655.1 uncultured Acidimicrobiia bacterium | reverse complement strand
GCCGGATTCCCAATCAATTCCGCCATCAGCCTTGGCTGGGCAAATACCCAAGTGATAATCGCTCATGATAAAGGAGAAGTCGGCACTTCCGCCTGTTAGAGCGAAGACGACGGTATTGGGCCCATCGGCCTTGACCGACTCGATATTGGAAATAATGCCCTTCGCCGCCGACTTGGAATCGTCGCCTAAGTGGTGGCGCAAGGATTCCACGACATCGCTGGAATCAAGGGTCTTGCCGTTATGGAATTCAACACCCTTCCTGATGTTGAACACCCAGGTCGCAGCGTCGGCGGAAGGCTCCCAGCTCTCAGCGAGTTCGCCAATCAAGCTACCGTCGGAGGCGATTTCAGTCAGACAGTTGCGCAGCATTCCGAAGCTGACTTGGATCATGTAGGCATCAAGGATCTGCGCTGGATCCAGTGAATCGCCCGTGCCGCCGCCTGTGATGGCCTGGCGCAAGACGCCGCCTTTTTTAGGTGTTGCCGCCTCTACCGCGCGTGCCATGCCAAGGGCACTGGGGACGGCCACACCGAGTGCCAGGACCCCGCGCATAAAGTCGCGCCTGTCTATCTGGCCTGCAGCGTAAAGTGTTTTGAAAAAGCTAATGTCCCGCATAGTGTCTGTTCTCCCGGTGTGGTTGACCCGTTTTTTTTTAAGTTTGCCCTTTGGCATTTTTTATTCTTGGCCAGCGCAATACGCTTTTGCGAGCCGACATAGCGAAGTATAGGCATAAAATCCTACTCTTCGCTATGTCGAGATGCAAAGAACATTCACTTTTGTAAATTGAATTAAGGAAACTTCGAAATTGCAGAGCCGGAAATTAGCGACGGCATTAACGCTGAAACGCTAATGCAACACCGAATGCCGCAAAAAGTGCGCCAGCAAAGCCCAAGATCCATCGACGCAGGCGGCTGTAGAAGGCAGCTAAAGGTGGCCAGCTAACGGAAAGGGCGACAAGCGCATACCAGCCAGCAGCCGTAATCACGACGCTCCCGACCATCAGGCCTTGAAACCAAAGGGGGACGTTGGGGGGCAACGCAACGGCGAAGAGGGATGTAAAGAAAGCAGCAGCTTTGGGGTTAGATAGATCGACCAGGAGGCCGCGGGTGAAAGCTCCCCTCCCACCTAGAGCTTTTTTGGGATGCAGCTTGCCGGTGGTCGTTGTTTGCTCACCTTTAGCGGCGTCACGAAGGAAGCGAAGCCCGATCCATAGCAGGTAGGCAGCCCCCAGCCACTTGACCGCGAGATAGAGCCAGCCTGCAGTTTGGAAGAGAAGAGTGAGGCCGAAAAGGCTGCCACCCGCCCAAATAGTGGTGCCAAGGCCAATACCTGCCGCGACCAGAAATCCCTTGGAACGTCCATGGCTGATTGCCGTTTCGAAGGTCGCGATGAAATTGGGTCCCGGCGTTACGACGGTGACCGCCCAGATACCAGTTATCGTCAAGAAGGAAACCCAGGGAAGGGCCTCACTGAATGCGCCCATCGAAACCTCCGCTCACCTGGCAGGCGACCAGGATCATAGGACACAGGCCCTCGCGAAGCCATGATCGTATTTCAGCCACGCGAATTGCATCAATTGCTCCCGATCCGGACTTCCGCAATTGCGCGCTGCCTCGCGATCGGGTAAATAGCCCGCCCAATAGCTGCGTTTAAGCTCCCGTTTTCCTGATTTGTGAAGAACCCTTCGCTCGAAAGAACCCCCATGGCATCCTATCAGTACATTTATTCGATGGATCGTGTCTCTAAGACCTTTCCCGGTGGCAAGACAGTTTTGAAGGACGTTCACCTTCATTTCCTGCCCGGCGCAAAGATAGGCGTGCTCGGTTTGAATGGATCGGGCAAGTCGACCTTGATGAAAATCATGGCGGGTCTGGATAATGAAATTAATGGCGAGGCCCGTCCCGCCCAAGGGATCAAAGTCGGCTACCTGCAACAGGAACCCGAACTTGATGCGAATAAAGACGTTGCCGGAAACGTCTATGAGGGTGTTGGCGAGGCCAAAGCGCTGATGGATCGTTTTGAGGCTGTGAACGCGGCCTTCGCCGAGCCGGATGCGGACTTCGATGCCTTAATCGCCGAGCAGGCCGAATTACAGGAAAAGATCGATGCGGGCGATCTTTGGGATTTGGACCGGCAGGTTGAAATCGCCATGGATGCTCTGCGTTGCCCGGCGGGCGATAGTGACGTTGTCAAACTTTCCGGTGGTGAGCGCCGCCGTGTCGCGCTCTGCCGCCTGTTACTCTCCAAGCCGGATATGCTGCTGCTGGACGAACCGACCAACCACTTGGATGCGGAATCCGTTGCCTGGCTGGAGCGCTTTCTCGAGGAATACCCAGGGACTGTTGTGGCCGTCACCCATGATCGCTACTTCCTGGATAATGTAGCTGGCTGGATCTTGGAGTTGGATCGCGGGCGCGGCATTCCTTACGAGGGGAACTACACCGGTTGGTTGGAGCAAAAGGAAAAGCGCCTTTTCCAAGAGGAAAAGGGTGAATCGGCACGTCAGCGCGTCTTGAAGCATGAGCTGGAATGGGTGCGCCAAGGCGCGCGCGGTCGCCAAGCCAAGCAGAAGGCGCGCCTTAAGGCCTATGACGATCTGTTTCGTAATGCTCAAGAACGCGCGCCCGAGCCAGGTCGCATCACCATCCCAGCCGGCGAGCGTCTGGGCGACTTGGTGATCGAGGCTGAAGGGCTCAGCAAAGCGTTCGGTGATTGCCTTCTTATCGAAAACCTTTCTTTCAAAATCCCGCCCGGGGCTATCGTCGGCATCATCGGACCGAATGGTGCGGGTAAAACGACCCTCTTCCGCATGATTACCGGACAAGAGCAGCCGGGGAACGGAAGTCTGAGGGTTGGCCCGACGGTCAAGCTTGGTTACGTCGATCAGTCGCGCGAAAGCTTGGCGGCGAATAAAACCGTTTGGGAAGAGATTTCCGGTGGCCTCGACGTCATCCAGATCGGCAAGCATCAAACGCCCTCGCGCGCTTATGTCGGTGCGTTCAATTTCAAGGGGGGGGACCAGCAAAAGAAGGTTGGCCAGCTTTCCGGTGGTGAGCGCAACCGCGTGCATCTAGCCAAGATGCTAAAAGAAGGCGCCAACGTCATCATGCTGGACGAACCGACCAACGATCTCGATGTCGATACCCTACGCTCGTTGGAAGAAGCTTTGCTGGAGTTTGCCGGTTGCGCGCTGGTAACAAGCCATGATCGCTGGTTCTTGGACCGGATCGCAACCCACATTCTGGCCTTTGAGGGTGATAGCCAGGTGGTTTGGTTTGAAGGCAACTACGAAGATTATGAGGCAGACCGCAAACGCCGCTTAGGGTCCGCAGCCGATCAACCTCATCGCATCAAATACAAGCCGCTAACACGATGAGCCACCCTGAACCTGCCCTTCTCGATAAAGAAGGGCAGGCGGCACTTGCCAAACGCTGTCAAATTCTCTTCGGGCCGCTTGGCCCGGTCGAGGCGAAGCGCATGTTCGGCAGCCATGGCCTTTTTCTCGAAGGGCGGATGTTCGCCTTGATCGCCGCGACGGGCCTATTCTTTAAAGTAGACGCCGAATCGCAATCTCTATTCGAAACTGCGGGCGGGTCGGCTTTTAACTATTCGCGCCAAGGGCAGCGGGTTTCGCTTTCCTATTGGGCACCGCCACACAGTGACTTAGAGGACCCTGAAGTCCTTAAAACCTGGGCTACGCGAGCAATTGAAGCTGTGCACAGAGCCAAGACAAAAAAGAAAAAACGGCGCTAAAAAGATTTAATTTTAACTTTTCGTATATTCATTACTTACTGATTATTAATCATACCATGGGATTACCGTTAACCATGACGGATAACGTGGTCCCTTTCCCGCGTTTAGAGGCGGGCTCTCAGGTTCTGGTTGAGCTACCGGAAACGGTAACCATTCCCGAAAGCGCGGTTCCTGTTATCCGCGAGCCAATGGTGCGCGCGCCCTTGGTCCGCATCGCCAAGACAGCAATCGAGGCGATTGAAGAAGGCTACATGCAAGAACTTGACGAGCGTGACCGCAAACGCCGCTTAGGGTCCGCAGCCGATCAACCTCATCGCATCAAATACAAGCC
>CAXMNO010000253.1:0-3659 GCA_964194655.1 uncultured Acidimicrobiia bacterium | reverse complement strand
ACGCGCTTGATGAGTACAACAACTTCGGCACCATCGATGGCACGATCTACGCAATGGATGCGGATGCTTGGGAGGAGTTGCTCGCCTTGCAACTCACAACGACGCTGGAGAGCGGAGATCCGCTACTCGTCTAGTCTTGGGCTAGTCTAATTTGGGGGCAGGTGCGTTTTAAGGGTGCGGCTGGTGTGTTCGGTTGGATGCGAAGGTATCGCGTCACCCGGACGGATCAGCCGCCAATCATGTGAAAAGGGCAAAAGGTTAACGTTTGCGGTTAATATAACAATCAGAGGTACTCTATAGTATAAATAAGACTATTTTAGATTATGGAAGGTGAAATTATATGTCTGATGAGCTGTTTGTTGATGGCGTAGGCGAGGTCGTCATAACAGGTATGGTCGTTCGCATAGATCTGGTGGCCTTCAATACCTCCGATCGTAATGAACAGGGTCGGCCCAAAGGCGAAGTCCGCCAGCGCATTGTTATGCCGGTGGATGGCTTCGTCCGCGCGGTCCAGACCCTGGGTGGGACCATTGGAAAGCTTGAGGAAATTGGGGTCATCAAAAAGCGCAGCCAGGATGTGGATGGCGAGGCGTTAGCGGCGGCAGCGCTTTCAAACGCGCCTGATGCCGGTTAGGGCTGAAACGGAACCAGGATGAGCAAAGGGGCGCTCACAAAACGAAAAGCAACACCTGACCGGGAAGCCGGGTCCGAGGTGATAAAACGCGCCACGCGCCTGATGCGCCGGGAGCTGCGCACAGCTTTCACCGTTGGATTTTTCTTGAACCTGCTCGTGCTCGCAAGCCCGCTTTATATGCTGCAGATTTTCGATCGCGTCTTGGCAACTGGGCATTCAGAGACGCTTTTATACCTGACTTTGATCGTCATTTTTGCGCTCGCGGTTTTCGGCGCGCTGGAGGCTTTTAGAAGTCGCGTCCTCTCGCGCCTCGGCTTTGCCTTGGAAGGGATGCTGCGTGATGTTGCCATCAGGGCCTGGCTGAAGACTTCGCTTAGCAGTGGTGCTGCACGCTATCCCGCCGTTACAGATTTGCAGGCGCTTCGTGGGTTCCTGCAAGGCCCGGCACCGATTGCGATCTGTGATGCGCCCTGGGCACCGCTCTTCATGGTGGTCCTCTTCCTCCTTCACCCCCTTATTGGCCTTATTGGTCTGGCAGCAGCCATTATTATAATCATTATCGCCTGCATCAATGAGCGGGTGTCACGCAGCTCTATCACAGAGGCGCAAGCCGATCGTGCGCAAGCTATGGATCTCGGGCATTCGGTCGCAAGTAACGCCGACACTATCTCCGCTATGGGCATGATTGGGAACGTGCGCGAGCGTTACGGCAAGATGGCGGATCGTGCCGTTCTCTCCGAATTGCGCGGGCTCGATCGCAGCACCATGCTGGTGGCGACCACGAAAGCTTTTAGGATCATGGTTCAGGTTTGTGTGCTGGGCACCGGCGCTTGGCTTGTGCTGAGTAACGAGCTGACAGCAGGGGGCATGATCGGCGGGTCGATTCTTTTAGGCCGGGCCTTGGCACCGGCGGAACAGTCAATCGGCGCCTGGCGGTCCTTCGTCCCAGCGCGGGAAGCTTGGCGGCGCTTGAAGACGACAATTGGGGCTTTGCCCCCGGCGGCTGCCTCGGTGGAGCTCCCGGCCCCTGAAGGTGCGATGACAGTCGAGAACGTCGGCTTGGATGCAGGTCAAGACCAGCCGCCGATTTTAGATGGTATCTCGTTCTCCTTGGAACCGGGTGAGCTCTGCGTCGTTCTGGGGCCGACGGGGGCTGGGAAATCCTCGCTCTGCCGCATTCTTGTCGGCGCCCAGGCGTCAAGCCGTGGCAAGGTCCGCCTGGATGAGGCGGAGATGTTCACCTGGAATGAGACCGAGCGCGGGAAATACGTCGGCTATTTGCCGCAAGACGTCGATGTCTTCTGCGGCACGATCGCTGAAAACATCTGCCGCTTGAGCGAGCCGGAAAGCGAAACGGTTATAGAGACGTCGAAACTCGCCGGCGTCTACAGCCTCGTCATGCGAACGCCAGATGCTTTTGAGACAAGGGTCGGCCCCGGTGGTCTCAGGCTTTCAGGCGGACAAAAGCAACGCCTTGGGCTGGCCCGTGCGCTCTATAAAGATCCGCACCTGGTGGTTTTGGATGAGCCCAATTCCAACCTCGATCAAGATGGCGAGCGGGCCTTGATGGCCGCGATTGAGAAAATGAAGGCACGCGGTGCTGTCATCGTCGTCGTCGCGCATAAGGGCAATCTGGTGAAGCAGGCAGACAAGATCCTTCTGCTTCGCGATGGTAAGCAAGATGGTTTCGGCGACCGCCATTCCCTTATCCGCGTTTTGGAATCACAACGCCGCGTCGTCAATATGCCTGAGACGAGGCCAGCGAACCTGACAACCAAAGGCACGGGAGAGTGACGATGGACTTTCCCAAATTGATAGATATTCCCCTCAGCATGCAAAGCGAAGGCGATCTTCTAGGTGGCCTTGAATTCGCAGCCGACGAGACGGTGACCGGCCACAGCAGCTGGTCGCTTGGTAGCTGGATGGTCCGGCAGCTCGGCGCGCTCGGCGATGGGCTCGCATCTTACTTCGATCCGGCTACCGTGATGATGGTCATCCTTCTCATTCTGGTTTTAGGCTTCATCAAGATGGCGTTGGCACGCATGCGCGGGCGAAAGCAGAATTGGGTTCCCTCAATGCTTCTTCTGGAAATGGAATCCTCCATCAGGCGCCAAAAAGCAATAATCGCGGCCTTAATCCTTATGTTTTTCGGGGGATTTTTGGGCTGGGCATCGACCTTTGAGCTGGCATCCGCTGCAATCGCGCCGGGTGTCGTGAGCCCGGAAGGCTCCAAACGGCCGGTCCAGCATCTTGAAGGCGGGATCATTTCAGAGGTCCTCGTCAAAGACGGTGACCACGTACGTATGGGTCAACCCCTGTTGATTTTGGAGGATGTCCGTGCGCGTTCGGAAGTGGATACGCTCTTTAATCAGCGCACGATCTTGGATATTCGCATGCGCCGCCTATTGGCCGAGCGTGACGACGCGGAGATATTCAACGTACGTCTGGCAGGCAATAGCAGCGATGAAATTCGCAAAGCCGTTGCGTATGAGAAAGAATTGTTCTTCAGCCGGCGCGAGAGCCTGGGCTCGCAAAAGGATATTCTAGAGACCCGCATTGCCCAGCTTAAAGAGGAAATCGGCGGACTTAGACAGCAAATTTCCTCCATTGATGTGCAAAGAATGCTGATTGGGGAAGAGATCGACGACGTCGAATTCCTGCTGGCAAAGGGCCTGCATCGTCGCCCACGGCTTTTGGCCTTGCAGCGTACGGAGGCAGAGTTGAACGGAACGCGGGCCGCTGCGACCGCACGCATCGCCCGTTCGCGCCAATCCATCGCGGAAACTGAGACGCAGATCGAAAGCATGAAATTCCAGTTTATCGAATCAATCGATAAGGAGGTGGGCGACGTACGTGCCGAGATGGTGCAGGTCGCCAACGAGCTGAAGTCGCGGCGTGATGTCTTGACACGTACGACCATCAACGCACCTGATGACGGAATCGTCGTTGGCATGGCCTTCAAATCCAAGAAGGCGGTGATCCGGCCGGGCGATATAATTCTTGAAATCGTCCCGGAAAACGCGGA
>CAXMNO010000252.1:0-3363 GCA_964194655.1 uncultured Acidimicrobiia bacterium | reverse complement strand
AGGGGTCTGTATTGGTTTGGGCGATGAAGTTGTCGCGGGGAACGACCAGGTTTCCCCTCTATGCTCGTAATCTCCAGCCCAAAGACCTTTGATCGCAGGGATCATCTCTCGCAGCCGCTGGCCCGCGGTCCAGGCATCCAGGCCACCGCCAATCCGCTCGTACTCATAGGAATAGGCACCACGCGCGATGCCGATATCAAGGCGCCCGCCGCAAATTATATCCGTCATCGCCGCTTCGCCTGCCAGCTTGATCGGATGCCAGAAGGGGGCGACTATTGTGCCAGTGCCTAGTCGCACATTATTGGTGCGGCGCGCTAAGTCTGCCAAACTTATGAAGGGGTTGGGGGTAATGGTGAAATCCATCCCGTGGTGTTCGCCGGTCCAAATGGCCTCGAACCCGGCATCATCGGCGATTTCGCAAAGCGCCACGAATTCATCATAGAGCTCGGCGTGGCTTTGCTCCGGCGTTAGGCGTTCCATATGCGCGAATAATGAGAACTTCATTGTGCGCCTCCCCCTCCCAGATGGCTTATCGTACCCTTAACGGCATCTCCGACATAGATGCCAAATTCATCGCGTTCTCGTTCGGTGACGTAGCGCCCGAGCATTGACTTGACCGCGCTGTCTTTGATCCTCTCCCAAGGGATTTCACTAGGTTCAAAAAGCTGGAAAGGCAGAGAGATGCCGTTCGCGTCATCAATTTGCCAGGCTTCACCCCGGTAAAAGACAAAGCGGTACTCCTCATCGCTATAAGCAGAATAGAGGAAGGGGATATTTGCCTTAAAACCTGCCTTAGCCAGCTTTCCCAGCAAGCTATTGGGGTTACTCTCCGGCCCGAAATTGGGTGCTATCGGCAATGTGATGTCGCCGGTCGTGGGAGCAATTTGCAAAAGGATCTTTTGGCCGTGTTCAATGATGGCGCCGACTTTGAGGGCGCCCGTTTGCTCTGCAACGCGCAGGGTATCTTCATCTAAACCGAAGGTCACATAAGCACCCCGGCAGTAGGCGAGAGGTGGCCTGGTGTTGTAGTCATAATCCTCGACCTGTCCGATCAGGATGATGTGGTCGCCGGCATCGACTGTTTGATGCATGGAGCAATCAAGCCAGGCGGCACTTTTCTCTATAATCGGTGCGCCGGTGGCCCTCTTCGACCAACGGACCGCTGCAAATCTATCAATCCCCGGCGAGGCGAATGTGGCAGAGGCCTCGCGCTGGCTTTCAGAGAGGATGCTAACGGCGTAGTTCTTAGCTTTTTGGAAAATGCTGCAACTCCCAGCAGATTTTGCAAGGCACACTAAGATCAGCGGCGGGTCCAAAGAAACGGTCGTAAAGGAATTGGCGGTAAAGCCATAATTGGTCCCGCTTTCATCGCTTGTGGTCACGATTGTGACGCCTGTTGCAAAGGTTCCAAAAGCCCGGCGTAAGTCACGTTGATCGAAGCTTCGCTCAGTCACTGTGCGGCTTCCTTGTGTTTAGATTTAACGGACGAGCATTCGTTAGAATTTTGTTCCGCGAGAAAAGATCCCAACTCTCGATTCACAGCCTCTGCTGCTAAGTAGGGCGCCATATGCCGTTCACCCTTCAGAACGCACAACCGTCCTTTAGGTGTGGCGGCGCCCATTTTTCGCGACATTTCAGGCGTGGAATTCGGATCGTTCTCCGCTGTCAGGAAAAGAGCTGGGACGCTCAATTCTCCAAGCTGGCCAACAAAGGCATCACCATTTTCCGCAAATACCCTGTAGGCGCGCGCGTAGCCAACCAGGTCCACGTCCGCTAACCACCCTTTAATCCGCGCGATATTCTGCGCCCGGCGTGGGTCGGCTTGGTCTTCGCTGGAAAACCATCTTGCAAAGGTCTTCTCAAGGGCGGCGGCTGGATCCACTTCCGCTAGGAGCGTTGCCGTGGCTTTAGAGCGCTCGCTGTGTTCTTTTGTACGATCATAGACCCCCATCATCGCTGAGAGGCTGAGGATACGATCCTCATGGCGCAACGCAAATGCGATGGCAATAAGGGTGCCCATCGAATGGCCGACGATATGCACCTTCTTCAGGCCTAGGCTCTCAATCAGCTCCAAAAGCTGGGCGATGTATTCTTCGAGCCCCGCATGTTCGCTGGGAAGGGGGCTAAGACCATGGCCTAAGGTGTCATAGATGATGATTTGATAGGTCTTGGCGAACGCGCGCACTTGAGGTTCCCAGACGCGGCAGTTCATTCCAACACCGTGAATGAAAAGAATAGCCTCTTGACCTGCTGCAGAATTCTCTTGGCCGTAGCGTTCGTAATAGGTGCCCGAAGCAGTCTTCGACCTCTTCAGCGATGTCACGGCCATAACCTGCTTCCCTTAGGTATTGATCGTCCTTGTCAATCCGGTTATTTTATTATGGTATACCATAATATCAGTCAATAGGGATTCTATGGTTGTCCATCCCAATTTTGGCCGCGAAGCCCTCGTTTGACTACGAGGCAGGGAACTAAGGCATGCAAGGGAAAATCGACGACTACGACCTGCGGGTTGATAATCGTCCAAAGACGCTGAGAGAATTGACGCTGGAGAAGCTGCGAGGGGCCATCATTACAGGCCGCTTTCAGCCAGGTGAGCGCTTGGTCGAGAGGTCGCTTTGTGATCGCCTAGGAGTAAGCAGGTCTGTCGTGCGGGAGGTCGTGCGCTATCTCGAATCTGAGGGATTGGTGGAGAGTATTCCCCATCAAGGTCCTATCGTTGCGCGCATCGATGCAGCTTCGGCGGCCGAAATTTATGAAATCCGCGCTTTGTTGGAGGCCTCAGCTGCTGAAGCTTGTGCAAAGAAAGCCGGACCGGAGGAGATTTCAGAGCTCGAGAAGGCCTTAGGCGCCATTGATGAAGCCTATGCGGCAAAAGATATTCGCCGGGTATTGGATGCGACGACGCGGTTTTATGAAGTTCTCTTTATGGCAGGCGGCAAGGCGGTTTCCTGGGACGTTGTGAGGCGCCTGAACGGCCGAATTTCCAGACTTCGGGTTCTAACGATCTCCTCACATGGCCGCAACGTGACTGGCCCTGCGCAGATGAGAGCGATATTTGATGCAATAAGCGCTCACGATCCCAAGAAAGCGCGTGAAGCTTGCGCCCGGCACCTTGCAAAAGCAGCGGCGATTGCCGCAGAAAAATTAGTGGCCGAAGAAGCGGCGGATCTCCAAGGGTGAGGGGCTGGTCCCGCGAGCTTTCCGCTGGCCTCGATCAATGATCGCGTATTACCCTCTCTAAGCCCGTATTTTCTTGGGAGCGTTCAAAAATGCTGACTGTTCAAACTGACAAGCATCGCCTGCGAAATGTCCGCACAGAACTTTGCGGCGGCGAATTGGTTACGCCTTTCGAGTGTCCGG
>CAXMNO010000251.1:0-2998 GCA_964194655.1 uncultured Acidimicrobiia bacterium | reverse complement strand
TTCGGCCATCTGGGCCGGATCGGGGACGCCGACGACGCCATCGAGGCCGTGAATGACTTGCGTCGCAGTCTGGGGCTGGAATACCTAAGTCTCGAAAGAGATGAACCCGGATTCCCCGGATGGATTGCCAGTTTGATGACCCGCTTGAGCGATTCTGCTATAAGAACCAATGCAATACCATCATCGCGGCAGGCCGAATCCGTCTCACCCGGCGGGGGAATCCAGAAGGCCTCATCTGAGGGTCGATTTTGACCTCCGCCTGAAGCTGGAATTCCATGGCAGCAAAATCACGTCGTACGCTGGGCTCTTGGCCTATCGGACGTTGGACGAGGTTCTCGGCCTAACCTATCTCGGCGGGGCGGCGTTGTCGGACCGGCGGCGCGGCAAGAACACGCGCCACCTGCTGAGGGGCCTGTTGCGGCAATCGGTCTATGGCCGCTTGGCCGGATACGAGGACGTGAACGATGCCGAACGGCTGTCGCGCGACCCGGCGAAGCTGTTCCTCGCGAGTGTCTAAGTGCGCTCTACCAGCGCAACACTAAGAGCGCACCGGCTTTTCGACCGTCAAATCGGCCCAACAGACCCAGGAATTCGCCATGCAATGTCCCGACCAGAAGCCGAGCCCCCTTCGACGGCTGATCGTGCTACCTTTTTTGGCCAGTTGGAGGTGCTATCCGGGAAATCTCGGGTGAATAACGATCAGTCCAAACGGTGCTCGAAATGCGGTGATGAAAAGCCGCTAACCGATTTTCACCGTCAGGCAGCAAACAAGGACGGCCTCAACGGTTGGTGCAAATCGTGCCTTCAAATCTACTCGGCTCGTCGGCGCGGGCAAGATGGTATGATAAGGAAGCCGGCAAGATATTGGACCTTTGAGCGTTGCCAAGAAGAAGCGAACAAGTACGTAACGCGCATTGAGTTGAGGCAGAAGGCAGGTGGGGCTTACTCCGTTGCTCGGCGCAGCAAATGGTTGGACCGGCTTTTTCAGAACCACAAGAACCAAGGGCGGCTGAAACGACAAAATCGCTTTTGGACCCCGGCGCGTCTAAAAATATTAGCAAAGACTTATGAAAAACGTACTGAAATGAAGGAGGGCACCAGCGGCGCATATGACGCCGCCGTACGGATGAAACTCTTGGATACAATATTCGCGGATCACCCGAACCAAGGGTTTTCTCCGGTAAAAAAACCGGATGGTTTTTGGACACTCGAAAATCTGCAAGCGGAGGCGCTAAAATACAGAACTCGCAGTGATTTTCGGTCCCAAGCGAATGGCGCATATCTGACGGCGCACAAGCGCGGCGTGATAGATAAAATCTGTGCACACATGGAGAAGATTGGCAGCAAGTACGAGCGCGCCATTTACGCGATAAAGGCCAAGAACGAGAGGATAGTTTATATTGGGCTCTCCCTAAATCCTGATAGACGATATCGCGATCACAAGCGGAGCGGGACACCGCTGGTGCGAGATCTCTTATCGATGCCACATGAGTTTGTACTATTGACCGACTTCCTACCTAAAGACGAAGCATCGGACAGGGAGCGTGAGCTTGTCAAAGAGTACCGGTCGGCTGGTTGGGAATTAAAAAATGTAATGCGTGGTGGTAGTCTTGGCGGGATCGAAAGGAAGTGGGCTCTTGCCGAACTTGAGGCCGAAGTTGCAAAATTCACAACACGAGGGGAGTTTCTGAATGAATCGTCGGCTGCTTATCAAGCTGCCCACAGTCACGAATTGTTAGATCAGCTCTTCGCCAATCACCCTAATCAAGGATATCAAGAAGATCGTCTGCCGCCCGGTAGTTGGACGCTCTCGGCGCTTGCCGCAGAGGCGGCGAAATATGAGACCAGGTACGAATTCAGTAAGAAAGCGCAAAGCGCATATGTGATTGCTGTGCGGCAAGGAGTGATCGACGAAATTTTCAAGGACCACCCGAACCGGGGGCATAAGAACAGAGGGTATCGGGTATTCACTTTTGAGAAATGCCAGGAAATAGTTAGCGGGTGCCAAACACGGAAAGAACTTCAAAATAAAGATGGGTACGTCTACAAACTAGCGCGGGAAAAGGGTTGGCTCGATGATTTGTTTGGTGAGCATCCATACCTTGGCTATGAATCCGAAGCGAAGATGATCCGATATCAGAAATAGGATTAACCGCGCCAGCGTCGCCTTCTTGCCGCCCGCCTCCCGTCGAAAAGGACAATAGAGCATGGCCGACGACCTCTTAGAATTAGAGACAAAAATCAACGAGAACGCGGAGCGAATGGAGGAAATCCGAAGACAACTGGGCGAACTGGAGGACGCGGATATGGGCGAAAACAATCCGCTACAAGAGGAACTCGTAGAGCGTATTGAGAAGCAAAAACAATTGAACGAACGTTGGGCGAAAGCGGTCACAGGAGCGGTCACAGGAAAGGAAGGCTAACTACCCACCGCCCCTAAATCCGGCCCCCGCCGCGGCAACTTGTGCCTCGCTCATTCGTGCGGCATGCTCAGCTCTAGCGGCCGGGGCATCGTGGAATGGGGAGGCATCTTCCAATTCGACGTGGCGGCGTAAAAACCGCTCCGCGGCTTTGGTGAGGGAGCTTTTCGCTCTGATCCCCCCGGATCCCTTCAGCAAGGCGCGGACCCCGGCCGCACCGCCGCGCACCACCTCCCCAAATCCGGCCCTCGCTGAGCAACGCCGTGCCAGACCCGCTCAGGAGTCGCCACAGCGCAATCTCGCCTCCGGTGGCACTCGGAAGTCATCGGGCCGGAGATCGCGCCAAGCGGCCCCTGGGCTGCGGTGGGGCGGGCTAGTGCGTGACAGCGCCGCGGTGCGAGTACCGATGTCTGTTTTTGGGCTGATTACGTCCGCTTTGCTCTCAGCTTCGGACATAGATCGGAGGTGGCGCTGACGGTAACTTTTGACCCTTAGCGGTCTTGGGGCGGCCAGGCATGAGTTTCTTGAATCAACGCTCGCGGCGCGGCATTGTCTTGGCTGACCAGGGGAGTAATTTC
>CAXMNO010000250.1:0-3944 GCA_964194655.1 uncultured Acidimicrobiia bacterium | reverse complement strand
TGGTCACGCTTGGCGAGGCCCGGCGGCAGGCCTTTATGTTTCTTTCCCTTATTCTTTTTGCCATTCGCACCGTTACCGGAGCCTTCGTCGTCGAATTCCAAATCGTATTCACCCTCGGGATCGAGAATTTCCCGCCGCTCTCTTCCGCTCAAGCCGCGCCTTTGCAAATAGCGATCTATCGCCTTGCGCTCTAACTGAGTGATGAATTCTTCAGCGATACGATCGCCTTGGGCCTGTGCTGGTGGCGAAACCGTGAATGAAAAGGCCAAGAGCAATGCAGCCAAGGGTAATGACAACAAACGGATCATCTTCAATACTCCCCAACGTGGTCCGCGCGACCAAGGATAGGCATAACGTTGCCAACTCCGCTACGCGTTAAATCTAGGGACGAAAGATCAAAATTCTATTGGGATTTTCCTTAACGGCCCTTAATCAATTGTTAATACAAGCACGTTTATCGCTGATTTCTGGGCTTTCAAGGGTGGTTTCCGGCTTGGCGCAGGCGGTAAAAAAATATCCAGAATCCAAAAATTAACCCTATCACAAAGCCCCCGATATGGGCTTCCCAAGCTATCCGGGCACCAAAGAGGTCGAAAACACTGCTCAAGGGTCCGATAATCACGTTGATCATCATCAAGACGACGACGAAGCCGAGACCGCCACGCCAGCGAAAGCCGCCGCGCGACCAGAAGATAATCGGGATGGCAGCGCCTATAAGGCCGTAGACGCCGCCCGACGCGCCAATCATCACGAGTTCCCGTCCGCCACTTGCCAAGGTCTGGATTAAGGCACCGGCTATGATCGCTGTCACGAAGATCAGACAGTAAATAAACTTCCCGTGGATCCGCTCCACCACCGCACCAAAGGCGATCAGAAGTCCGAGATTCAAGACCAAGTGCAGGGTGTCCAAGTGAACGAAGCCATGTGTAAGCAGGGGCGTTAGATCCAAGATTCCCGGATCGCCGCGTGACCAGGCGTTGCGAAAGGGAATATTGTCAAATGCTAGAATATAGAGCGCTTGGTCGACCCAATCATTGGGGGCGAACCGCAAGACGAGGAACATCGCACCCAATACCAAGCCGGTCCAAAGGGTGGCCGGTGGAATATTGAATGCAGGCGCATTCCTGGGTTTCGCGTCCCGGGGGTTTGGGGGCGGTGGGGAAGAAGACATAACGTTAACCAGACACTTTTTTCAAAATATTCAAAGTCTCAGCCGTTAAAGCCTCGACCTCCCTATGGGCGGGGCTGTTGGCGGCGTAGTCACCGACCCACCTACCAAAAGCAATGGAATCTGCAAAGACCACGCGCTGACAAAGAGCTGGGCCAACAGGCTCCCCGAAACGTTTTAAGATCGTCTCTATATTCATACCGGTTGCAGTGCTTCGGTCGATCTTACTCGGAATTAAAAGGGCCAGTGGGCCCTTATCCTTGCGCATCCGGCGTGCCTCGGCGACGAGCTGCAACGCCGGTGCGGTCGCGGCCACATCGGCGGTAGAGGCGGTGACAGGCACAAGCACAAGATTGGCAATCGCTATTGCTGCCTTCGTTGCCAAGCCGACATGCGGGGGACAGTCGATGACGATAAAATCTTCTTGCGAGTCCTTGATCGCCTTCTTCCAGGCATTAGCACGGCCTTGCTCCTTGGCGCTTTCTGATTGGAATATGCGGGTCAGAAAGCCGCTTCCCTCCGCGCGGTCGTCAAGCGGCATGGCCCTCACCATGGTGGGCAGCTTCCCGGCCATTTCCCAAAAGGCGCTGGTTCCTTGCGTATCCGCATCGACAATCGCGGTCTCGAAACCATGGGCCGCCAGCGCTGAGGCCAAGTTGACCGAGATGGTCGACTTGCCAACACCTCCCTTAAGGTTCGCGACTGCGATAATGCGCGCCATATCCCTTTGACCAGTCCGTTGTTTGCGTTTCATGCATGCACAGGGCCTTCAAGCGCTCTTACCATAAGGGGCGAGCCCGGTGTACGACAAAGTCAAAACTTTTGAAAAAGCTTTTTCCTTTCCTAAAGACTATTTTTGGGCCCAAAAGCTTTTTTTTGAGCATTGTCCTGGTGATCCAGGATAAGTTCCAGTCGAAATAGTGCAATTGCCTTTGCCGTCCGGGCTTAATTTGGCGGGGGCGCATGCGTGGATTTGAGTGAAGGGGTGAATTTCCAAATGTCGAAGAATTTCAAGACGGCAATCAAGAAGGTCGGTCTGGTCGGGACAGGCGTTATTGGTGCGGGCTGGGCGGCACGCTGCTTGGCACGTGGCCTGGACGTCGTGGCCAGCGACCCGGCGCCTGGTGCTGAAGAACGCCTACGCGCAGCCGTCGATAATGCCTGGCCGTCGCTTGAAAAATTGGGACTTTCGCCAGGCGCCGATCGCGGTCGGCTAACCTTCGAACCGGATATGGAAAAGGCCTTTAAGGACGTCGATTTCCTCCAGGAAAGTGCGCCCGAGCGTGAGGATTTGAAACGTGGTCTATTGGCTCAGCTCGATCAGATCGTGCCAAGCGATGTGGTGATCGGTTCATCGACCTCCTATCTCATGCCCTCCGTCCTGCAGGCGGATTGCGCCAATCCAGAGCGCATCGTTGTGGGTCACCCCTTCAACCCGGTCTACCTTCTGCCTTTGGTCGAGGTCGTCGGTGGCGAGAAGACCGACCCAGGTGCTGTCGAGGCCGCAAGTGAGATCTATAAAAGCCTCGGGCAACATCCCCTTATCGTCCGAAAAGAGATCGAAGGCTTTATCGCCGACCGCCTGATGGAAGCTGTCTTCCGCGAATCCCTCCACTTGTTGGATAAGGACGTTGCATCAACAGGTGAGATCGACGATGCAATCATCTATGGCTTTGGGCTTCGTTGGGCCTTCATGGGTGTGTTCTTGACGTACCACCTGGCTGGTGGCGATCAAGGCATGCGCCATTTCATGTCTCAGTTCGGCCCGACCTTGAAAATGCCCTACTGTGAGATGGAAGCCCCTGAACTGACAGAAGAGCTCTTAGACAAGATCTGCGAAGGCTCTGAAGAGAGCGCAGCCGGTCAATCCGTGAAGGAGCTGGAGCGTCTCAGGAACAACTGCCTGATTGATATCATGCGCGCCCTGCAGACCTATCAAGTCGGCGCTGGGCGCGTATTGACGGAGAACGAGGCTTAAGCCTCAAGCATTCCGCCCTTAAGGCAGCACAACCCCACCTTTTTTAGGATCGAGCTATGGATTTCGCCTTCACTTCCGAACAACAGATGATCGTCGAGAGTGTTCGTGCCTTCGTCGAAAAGGAACTCTACCCCTACGAAGACGAGGTGGAGGAACTGGATGCTGTACGGCCCGAGCTGCGGCGCCAAATCGTCGAGCGCTCCAAGGAGATGGGGTTTTATGCCTGTAATATGCCTGAAGAATATGGCGGCGGGGACCTCGATCACGCCTCATTGATGCTTTTTTCGCGCGAGATGGGACGTGCCTCCATGGCTTTGCAGTGGATCGTGCTGCGGCCTTCCAACATTTTGCGGGCCTGCACCGCGGATCAGATCGAAACCTACTTGAAGCCAACCATCGCTGGTGACCGGGTTGATTGCCTAGCGTTAACCGAACCAGGTGCCGGTTCGGACCTTCGCGGCATGCAGACGAAGGCGGTGCGCGATGGCAGCGACTTCATCATCAACGGGCAAAAACACTTCATCACCAATGGAACGGTTGCGGATTACATCATCCTCTTCGCCGCAACGGGCGAGGAAGAAACGCCACGCGGTAAAAAGAAGAAGATCACGACTTTCCTCGTCGATGTGGATACTCCAGGCGTCGAGATGCGCCGTGGCCCTGCTTGTGTTTCCCACCGTGGCTTGCACCAGGCCGAGTTCTTCTTCACCGATGTTCGCGTTTCCGAGAAGAACATTCTAGGTGAAGAGCACCACGGCTTCGATGTGGCAAACGAATGGCTGGGGGCAACCCGTCTAG
>CAXMNO010000249.1:0-6029 GCA_964194655.1 uncultured Acidimicrobiia bacterium | reverse complement strand
CAATCTAAGCGGTGATTTTTTGGCTGTGGTTATGACATTTTTCATGGCGGCGGTGATGGTTTTGATCCGCAAATATCCAAAGACGCCTTCTGTTCTTGCAGCGGGGAGCGTTTCGTCCCTACAGGTCATGATCGTCGGCGGGTTGATTGGAGAGCCCTTGGCGGTTGTGCCTCACGAGATCGGATTACTGGTAGCCTTTGGATCGGTACAAGCCCTTGGCATCATCCTTTTGACTGAAGGGGCTAAGCTTATTCCTGCATCTTTGTCCGCACTAATTGGGACGCTGGAGATACCGCTCGCCGTCCTTGGGGCGTTTATAATCCTTGCCGAGGTTCCAGCAACAGCAACCTTGGCCGGGGGAACAATCGTTATCCTCGCAATCGTTATGCAGATGCGAAGCGATTGGCTGAAGGTGAGGCGCAGTCATTTAAGCATGGCGGCGGGTGTGGATTAATTTGCTAGAGTAGCTGCTCGCTCCGGGGTGCCTGGCCGTTGGGTTGTCTCCCAATCCTCTTGAACATAGAAGGGTGCATTCGATGGGGCCAAAGGGTTGCGGCCACGAATTATATCGGCGGCTTTCTCTCCGACCATGATGGTGGGGGCGTTGAGATTTCCGTTGGTGATCGTCGGGAAGACGGAGGAATCGACAACGCGAAGCCCCTCGATCCCTCTCACCCGGCACTCAGCGTCGAGAACTGCCATGGGATCGTCATCCGCGCCGATCTTGCAAGTGCATGACGGGTGATAGGCGCTCTCCGCATTCTCACGAATCCAAGCGTCTATAGATTCGTCATCGGTTTTCTCGACACCAGGTTGGATTTCTTCGCCCCGGTAAGGATCCATTGCCTTTTGCGCCATGATTTCGCGGGTCAAGCGGATGCAAGCCCGAAAGCCCTCGACGTCGTCTTGGTGGCGCATGTAGTTGAAGAGGATTCGCGGCTTATCGGCTGGATCGGCTGATTTGATTTGGATATGCCCGCGACTTTTCGGCTTATTGGGGCCAACATGGACCTGAAACCCATGACCATCGAAGGCCGCATTGCCGTCATAGCGCATGGCCGCCGGTAAAAAGTGGTACTGGATATCCGGCCACTTAATCCCCGGCTTCGAGCGGAGGAAGGCGCAAGATTCGAAATGATTCGTGGCGCCAAGACCGTTTTTGAAGAGAATCCAGCGCGCGCCGATCAGGAATTTATTAAAGGGGTCGAGCTTGCCATTTAGAGTAATCGGCTGCTTGCAGCGGAACTGGAAGTAAACCTCCAAGTGATCTTGCAGGTTTTCCCCAACTCCAGGCAATTCATGGACAAGATCGACACCTGCTGCCTTCAAGACCGCACCAGGTCCTATGCCCGAGAGCTGCAGGATCATTGGTGAGCCAACCGAGCCTGCCGACAAAATGACCTCGCGCCGCGCTTTGACCTCCTGGCTTTGTCCCCCACGGCGAAAGCGAATGCCGCTCGCGCGTTTGCCCTCGAAGGTAATTTTCTCAACCAGGGTCTCAGTCTCGATATGGAGGTTTGGTCGACGTCGCGCTCTTCCCAAATACGCACGCGACGTCGAACAGCGCTGGCCATCCTTGACGGTCATATGCATTGGACCGAAACCGTCTTGCTGATAGCCGTTGTAATCTGCGGTCTCCAGGTAGCCCGCTTCTATCCCGGCCTCGATGAAGGCCTTATAGAGCGGATTGCGCATCTCATTGCCGTTGTTAGTGCCAAGCGGACCCTCATTCCCACGGTAGTCGTCGCCGCCGCCTTTCCAGTTTTCGGCCCGTTTGAAGTAGGGGAGGCAATGGCGATAACCCCAGCCTTCAGCACCCTTTTCCTCCCAATCTTCAAAGTCGCAAGCATGCCCGCGCACATAAACCATGCCATTGATCGAAGACGAACCCCCAAGCCCTTTTCCGCGTGGTGTATGTAAGCGCCTGCCATCCATGTGGGGCTCGGGCTCGGATTCGTAGAACCAGTTGAAGCGCGGCATATTCATCGGAATTGAGAGCGCGGTTGGCATCTGGACAAAAATGCTCTTATCGCTGCCACCGGCTTCCAACAGCAGGACCGTCGCTTTCCCGTCTTCGCTCAGGCGATCTACTAAAACACAGCCAGCAGAACCCGCACCAACGACGATGTAGTCGAATTCCTGCATAAATTTCACTCCGCTTCCGCTGACACTATCATTTAGCTTAGCCGCTTTACCCATAGATGGGCATCGCGCGATCGGTTTTCGCTGAAATTTCAGGGCTAGGTCAACGTTAATCGCGCGGGGTGAACGAAATTTTCTCGATGTAGTGATGGCCAGGGAATGTTATGGCGATCACGAGTGAATGATCGAGGCGTTAGCTTTGAACGTATGGACAAAGCGGACCTAGTAGACCAACTTTAGGCATCATGAGTGAAGTTCCAGAATCCCCAGAATCAAACGAACATGACGAGCACGATACCGAGACGACTTTCGGACGGGAGGATTCGCGTCTTTCCGGTCGTGTCCGGCGCTATGCCAAGGTCGGAGCCTCGGTTGGCGGTCTCGCAGCGCAGGTCGCGGCATCGCGAATCTTTGGCCGCTCGCTCGACCGAGCCACCCATTCGGCGGAATTGAAAGCAGCACTCGGTGGCCTCAAAGGCCCCTTGATGAAGGCGGCCCAGATTCTCGCGACCATTCCAGATGCCTTACCGCGCGAATATGCGGAAGAACTTCGCCAACTGCAATCCAACGCTCCCTCCATGGGGTGGCCTTTCGTCAAACGCCGGATGACGACGGAGTTGGGGCCCGGGTGGCGTGGTAGGTTCGAGGATTTCGAACGTAGTGCTGCGGCTGCCGCCTCTTTAGGGCAAGTCCATAAAGCGCATGACAAGACAGGGCGCCTGCTAGCCTGCAAACTTCAGTACCCTGATATGCTCTCAGCCGTTGAAGCGGATTTGCGGCAGCTTAAGGTCATTTTCGGCATCTACCGGCGTTACGACCGGGCGATCGATCCCTCAGATGTGCATAAGGAGCTTTCCGCACGCCTGCGTGAGGAATTGGATTACGAGCGTGAAGCAAAGCACATGCTGCTTTATCAGGCGTTGCTTGGCGGTGAACCGGCGATCCATGTGCCAGAGCCAGTCATGGAATGCTCGACAAAGCGTTTGCTCTCAATGACTTGGCTTGAAGGCCAGCCGCTTTTGGATTTTCTGGCCGATAGTCCATCGCAAGAGCTGCGTAACAAAGTGGCGCAAAATATGTTTAGGGCTTGGTATGTGCCTTTCTATAACTACGGCATCATTCACGGTGACCCGCACCTTGGAAACTACACGGTGACGCCGGAAGGCGAGGTGAACCTCCTGGATTTCGGGTGTGTCCGGGTCTTTCCACCGGAATTTGTGAAGGGTGTGATAGATCTTTATTGGGCGCTTCGTAACGATGACCCAGCATTGGCGCGTGAAGCCTATGCAATTTGGGGGTTCGTCGACCTTGAGCCAGACCTTCTAGCCGCCCTCAATCTTTGGGCCGTATTCCTCTATGGTCCGCTTTTGGAAGATAAACCACAAAAGATTTTATCAGAAGGCGGCTCGATGGAAGGGGCACGCGTCGCAGGTCAAGTGCATAGCGAGCTGCGCCGCTTGGGCGGTGTCAAACCACCGCGCGAATTCGTGCTGATGGACCGTGCAGCCGTTGGTCTTGGCTCCGTCTTCATGCACCTGAAGGCTGAGATCAATTGGCATCGGCTGTTTCATGACTTGGTAGAGGGATTCGACATGGAGGTGCTGCGTTGCCGCCAGCAAGCCGCGCTGAAAGCTGCAGGGGTGCCTGAGGCGTCGTAAGAAGGCTAACTCCTTCCCACATAATATATTCCATACCACATTATGGAAATGCGACTTGTATTTGAGGCCGAGCCAACGATTACTTGTGCTAACAGTTTGGCCCAGAGAAAAGGCGCTCGATTGGTACTTGATCCTTTCACAGGGTTGTGATTATGGTGCGCCGCACCATAAAGCAACTATCATACAGAAGCGCCAGGGTTCTGTTCCAAAAACACCCTGAAACGAGGGGGCAATAGAAAAATGAAAATCGCCATTCCGAAGGAGCGGCGGGCGCATGAGGCGCGCGTCGCGGCGTCCCCGGAGACCGTCAAAAAATTAATTGCGCTTGGCGCTGATGTTGTTGTGGAGAAAGGCGCGGGCCTGGCGTCGGCCATTCCCGATAGCGCCTTCAAGGAAGCGGGTGCGAAGATTGCGGGGAGCGCCAAGGCAGCTCTCGCGGACGCTGATTTGGTCTTGAAGGTTCAACGGCCTATCGTTGGCGGCAAGGCGGATGAGCTTAAGCTCTTGAAATCTGGTGCTGTGCTTGCCTGCATCGCGGATCCTTTCCGCGCAGGCGAAGATTTAAATGCCCTTTCCGAAGCTGGAATCACGACCTTTGCCATGGACTTTATGCCGCGTATCACACGGGCCCAGTCGATGGACGTATTGTCCTCGCAGTCGAACCTTGCAGGCTACAAGGCTGTCCTTGACGGTGCGGCTCATTATGGCAAGGCCTTTCCTATGATGATGACGGCGGCTGGCACGGTTCACCCGGCGAAAGTCATGGTGATGGGCGCGGGCGTCGCTGGCCTTCAAGCGGTTGCTACGGCAAGACGTTTGGGCGCGGTTGTCTCAGCCACCGATGTCAGGCCTGCGGCTAAGGAGCAGGTGGAAAGCCTCGGTGCATCCTTCGTCGCTGTAGAGGATGAAGAGTTCAAGCAGGCGGAAACCGCAGGCGGCTACGCCAAAGAGATGAGCGATGCTTATAAGAAAAAGCAGGCAGAGCTGATCGCTGACACAATCAAAAAGCAGGATCTGGTGATTGCAACGGCCCTCATCCCAGGGCGTCCTGCACCGATTTTGATTACCGAGGAAATGGTTACCTCCATGAAGCCAGGGTCGGTGATCGTCGACCTTGCTGTGGACAATGGTGGCAACTGTGCGCTTTCCAAAGGCGGTGAGGTAACGGTCACGGATAATGGCGTTTCCGTTGTCGCTTTCTTCAATGTTCCATCGCGTTTGGCAGCTTCTTCATCTGGGCTCTACGCCCGCAATCTCTCGACCTTTATCGAGCTGATTTTTGATAAGGAAGCAAAGGCACTCGCCATTGATTGGGACGACGAAATCATAAAGGGCACGCTCATTACCAAGGACGGCGCAGTTGTGCATCCAATGCTCGCGCCTAAGGAGGAGCCGAAGGAGCCGAGCCCTGAGGCCGATGCGAGCCCAGCAGCCGACGCCGCTAACGAGGAGGATGCTTGATATGGCAAATCACGTAACCAACGAGGCCTTCGTCGAGAGAGCGGCGGAAACAGCCAATCAGGCGCAAGAATTAGCTAAAGAGGTCGCAGGCCTGGCAGCAGAGGCCGCCCAGCTTGTATCGCAAAGCACGGGCGGTGCGGATTCGTCGCTGCTGATCGTCGGCTTGACTGTTTTGGTGCTGGCCGTTTTTGTCGGCTACCACGTGGTTTGGCGCGTGACACCGGCCTTACATTCACCCTTGATGGCGGTCACCAACGCAATTTCTTCAGTCATCATTGTAGGTGCGCTTATCGCAGCCGGTCCTCTGGATTTTGGCTTTAGTGAGATCATGGGCTTCCTTGCTGTAACGCTTGCGTCAGTCAATATCTTTGGCGGCTTTATCGTTACGCATCGCATGCTCGCGATGTTCAAGAAGAAGAAGTAAGGGGGCGAACATGCACGAGGATCTCGCAGGACTTTTTTATCTCATTGCCTCAATTTGCTTCATCTTGGCGTTAAGAGGCCTCTCCCATCCGACAACCAGCCGCCAAGGCAACCTTTTCGGCATCGTTGGCATGGCGATTGCCATCGGGACCACGGTGCTGGCTCCGGGTGTGGCGAACTACGGTCTGATACTGGCTGGTATCGTGGTCGGCGGTGGTATCGGTACCGTCATTGCGTTACGCATCAACATGACGGCCTTGCCGCAGTTGGTTGCGGCCTTCCACTCCTTGGTTGGCTTGGCTGCGGTGTTGGTCGCGCTGGCTGCTTATTATAAGCCGCAAGCTT